>CAIQIY010000166.1 GCA_903871975.1 uncultured Chloroflexota bacterium
CCACACGCCAGCTGGCGCACCTGCAGGACGAGCTCAATGCCGCCCACGCAGCACTGCACGCGCTCGAGAGTGCACAGCGGCAGCTCGGCGAGCGTCGGGCCGAGCAGGCGCGGCTCCGGCAGGATCGGGCGCAGAGCGCCAGCGAACTGGAGCGCACGCGGCAACGCATCGCCGAGGGGTCGGCACTGGTCGAGCGGCGTGCCGAGATCCGCGCCGGTGTCAGCGAGCTCCAGTCGGCGACCGCGAGGCAGCAGCACCTCGTAGCCATGCACCAACGCTACGACCAGCTGCGCATCGCCGTCGACGCCCAGCGCCACGAGGTCATCCAGGAGCAGCATCGCCACGAGAACGCGGTTGCGCGGCTGAGCGAGCGCCTGGCGCACCTGCGCGAGCGCGCCGCCCGCGCGCCGCAGCTGGCTCGCGAACTCAGCGCACTCCAGGCACAGCTCGAGCCGCTGCGGGGGCTCGACAGCCAGCGCGAGCACCTGCGCGCCGAACGCAGCGAACTCCAGCGGCAGCGTGCCGACTATCACCAGCTCGATCTGCGGCGCAGCGAATTGCGCCACACCATCGAGGCGCGCGCCCAGCTGCTGCATGCCGATCGTGATGCGCTGCTGCAGCGCATTCGCCAGGGCGAAGAGCGTCTGCGCGGCGAGGCGGCACTGGAACAGGCCGAGCAGGCCGCCAGCGATGCCATCGCCCGCGGGCACGACAATGCACAGCGGCAGGCCGGAGCGCGCGCCGTGCTCGAACGCCTGGCCGGCGAACGTGGCGAGCTCGAGGCGCGCCAGGCGCGGTTCAAGCACGAGGGCGAGCTGATGCGCGCGCGGCGCGAAGCGCTCAGCGAAGCGCCAGCCGGCCGGGTGCCCATTTGCCCGCATTGTGGCATGCCGCTCGACGAAGCCAATCGGCTGCGGTTGTTGGCCGAATACGATGGCGAGCTGGCCAGGTTGCGCGCCGGCTACGTCGAGGTGCGCGAGGCACGCCAGCGGATCGATGGCGCGACACAAGAGCAACACGCGCAGCTGGCGGCGCTCGAGCGACAAGCCGGCGAGCTCAACGACAGCCGCACCGAGCTGGCCAGGATCCGCCAGTCGCGACACGAGCTCGGCGAGCTGCGTGCCCGGCTCGACCAGCACGAACGCCCACGCCTGGCCGAGATCGATGGATTGCTGGCGCGCCGCGACTTCGAGCAATCGGCGCGCAGCGAGCTGATCACCATCGAGGCGCGGCTCGGCGAACGCGGCAGCATCGTGGCGCTCGATCAGGCGCTGCAGCGCGTGGACGAAGGGCTCGAGCGCATCGAACACGCGCTCGAGCAGCGCAATGCGCTCCAGCTCGCGCTACAGGGGCGCGAGGCGGCACTGGCCGAGATCCAGGCCGACGACCTGGCATTGTTCGAGACCGAGCGCGATCGCGACGCACTCCAACGCGCCTGGGACCTCGGGGAGATCGCGGCGACGCCGCGCGCCCGGCTGCTGGAGCTCGAAGCCCAGCTGGCCCCACTCGCCGATGTCCCGGCACAATTCGCCGCTGCGCTTGCCACCGTGCAGCGTCTGGCCCACTGGGACGAC
>CAIQIY010000167.1 GCA_903871975.1 uncultured Chloroflexota bacterium
CCGAGCGCGTCTTGGGCAGCGACGCGACGAAGCTGATCTGCTCGGGCCGCGCGATCGGGCCCAGCTCGCGGCCCACATGGGCGCGCAGTTCGTCTTCCAGCGCACCACCGCCCTGGACACCATTGCGCAGGATCACATAGCAGTAGATCGCGGTGCCCTTGAGCTCGTGCGGCAAGCCGATCGCCGCCGCCTCGGCTACTGCCGGATGCGAGACCAGGGCCGACTCGATCTCGGCGGTGCCGAGGCGATAGCCCGACACCTTGATCACATCATCGATGCGGCCGATGATCCAGAAATACCCGTCCTCGTCGCGTCGCGCCGAGTCGCCGGCCGTATACATCCCCGCCGGCTCGCTGTCCCAGTATTGCCGCTGATAGCGCGCCGGATCGTGCAGGATGGTGCGCATCATCGATGGCCAGGGCGTCTTGATCGCCAGCAAGCCGTCTTCGTTGGCCGGCTTCGAGACCCCTTGCTCGTCGACGACATCTGCGACGCTGCCGAGGAACGGCCGCGTGCCCGAGCCAGGCTTGAGCGGCGTCGTCGGGTTGGGCGTGATCATGAACGCGCCGGTCTCGGTCTGCCACCAGGTATCCATCACCGGGCAGCGGCCCTTGCCGATCACCTGATGGAACCAGCGCCAGGCCTCGGGATTGATCGGCTCGCCCACCGAGCCGAGCAGGCGCAGCGACGACAGGTCGTGGCGATTGGGCCAGGCATCGCCGAAGCGCATCAGACCACGGATGGCAGTCGGCGCGGTGTACAGGATGTTGATGCCGTACTTCTCGACCAGGCTCCACCAGCGGTTGGGGTAGGGATAGTTCGGCGCGCCCTCGTACATGAACGAGGTCGCCCCCTCGATCAGCGGCGCGTACACGATGTACGAGTGCCCGGTCACCCAACCTGGGTCGGCAGCACACCAGTAGCGGTCTTCTTCCTTCAGATCGAACGTCAGGTGGAACGTGGCCGAGATGCCCACCGCGTACCCGCCGTGCACATGCAACACGCCCTTGGGCTTGCCGGTGCTGCCCGAGGTGTACAGGATGTACAGCGGATGCTCGGCATCGACCGGCACCGTCTCGCACCTGGCCGATGCGATCGGCAGGCTCATCAGATCATGCCACCAGTAGTCGCGGCCGGCCTGCATCTCGACAGCATGGCCCGTACGCTTGAGGACGATGCATGTCTGGATCGACGGGCTGTGGCTCATCGCATCGTCGGCGATCTTCTTCAGTTCGACGATCTTGGCGCGCATCCAGCCACCATCGGCGGTGATCAGCACCTTCGAGCCGGCGTCGGCAATGCGATCGCGCAAGGCTTCGACCGAGAACCCGCCGTAGATCACCGAGTGCGCCGCGCCGATCTTGGCACACGCCAGCATCGCAAACACCAGCTCGGGGACCCGTGGCATGTAGATCGAGACGATCTCGCCGCGCTCGACGCCCATGCTCTTCAGCACGTTGGCCAGCTTCGATACCTCGCGGTCGATCGCGTGGTACGAGAATGTCCGCTGCGAACCATCTTCGCCTTCCCAGATCAGCGCTTGCTTGTTGCGCCGCCACGTCTTCAGGTGCCGATCGATCGCGTTATGGACGATGTTGATCTTGCCACCGGTGAACCACGTGAAGAACGGCTTGGTCGAGTCATCGAGTACTTGCTGCCATGGCTCGAACCAATCCAGCCGGCCGGCCATGTCCGACCAGAACGCCTCGGGTTGCTGGATCGTCCACTGGTAGAGCTCTTCCCACGTCGCAAAGCCCTTCGCCCGCATGTATGCGGTGATGTTGGCTTGCTCGACGATCCCGGCATCCGGTTGGTAGACGCCGCCCTGGTCGCCTGCCGAGATCGCCGTCGGCGCCGCACCCTGAACATCGCCGGTCATGTGCCCCCCCACGCTCGTCGCTTGCCGTCGGAGCTACCACGATCTGGTGCTGTGTCGCGCTGCACTCGCGGTCGCCCCGGCGGGTATTGTACCATGGGCAGCATTGAGACAATTAACACAGTTTCAACTGTCTTTATTGACATATCCCGCATTCCATGCTACGATGGTGACCGATGACGGAGGGGGGCATGGTCACCGGATACGCACCTGATTCGCCAGCGAGCAAGATCCTCACGCACCTGCAGCACCACGGCGAAGCCACGGTCCGCGAGCTGGGCGTGATGCTCGGCATCACCGCCACTGCGGTTCGCGAGCACCTGGTGCACCTCGAGGCGCGTGGCCTGCTGAGCGTACGGGCAGTACGTGCAGGGCCAGGCCGGCCGCGGCTCGCCTACTCGCTCACCGAGCGGGCGGCGGCACTCTTCGCGCGCGAGCACGACACACTCGCGACGCTGCTGATCCAGCAGCTCGCCGAGCGCGACCCGGCGATGCTGGCCGACGTGCTCGACGGCGTCGCCGCACAGCTCGCCGCCAGCTACGAGCGCCACATCGACGACGGTGTCACCGTATCGCGGCTGACGCGGCTGCGCGACGCATACCGGGCGCGGGGCATTCCCAGCGGCATCGGCGCAGCAGGTGACACACTCGAAGTCTTCAGTTGCCCGTACCCCGGAGCCGCGCGGGCACACGCCGCCGTCTGCGAGATGGACCGGCGCGCCATCGGGCGCGTGATCGGTGCGGCGATCGCCCTCGACGGTACGATCCGCGAGGGGCAGCGTTGCTGCCGGTTCCGCATCGGCCAAGCCGACGGCAGATCCGTCGATGGTTCCAATGCGTAGCCTTCACTGGCAGGGACCAGTGGTAATTCGATAGCACATGACGAGGGAGAATGGCATTGAGCAGCGAACTGATCATCAGCGATCTGCATGCGCGCATTGAGGAGAAGCCGATCCTCAAGGGCGTCAACCTGACGGTACGACCGGGCACGATTCACGCGATCATGGGGCCAAACGGCAGCGGCAAGAGCACGCTGGCCTATACGCTGATGGGCCA
>CAIQIY010000168.1 GCA_903871975.1 uncultured Chloroflexota bacterium
ATCTGGCCGAGGGTCTGACGCTCAGCACAGGCATGCCCGCTCGTAGCGCCGATACAGCTGCCCCCAGCGCGAGACGACCAGCCAGCGCCGCAGCGCCGCGCGATCGGCAGGCGGTGGGCGCCGGTCGGGGCGCAACAATGCGGCGACGCGCAACGACCGCTGCGGCGCAGCTCCGCCGATCCCCCGCAGTGGCGGCAGGCCACCAGGCAGCCCATGGTCGAACCCGATCAACCGGGACACCAGCGCCGCCAACGCGCGTGGGTCCCGTCCGGCGAAGCACTGATTCAGTACGGCTGGTGCGCCATCACCGGCCAGCCAGACGGTCGACGCATCGACGAGAATCCACTCGCCGGCAACGTGGTGCGCCGCATGGGCCAGCAGCACCAGCGGGTCGGCCGGCGCCAGCACGATCGCCGTGGTTGGTGCCGCAGGCCAGCGGGCCGCATAGGCCGTTGCTACCGGCCGGGCCACCTGCGGCAACTGGCCGGCCAGCGCGACCGGCTGGCGCATCCAGCGCAACGCCGCCTCGAGCTGCCACGGCCAGACGCTGCCCCATGGTTCGGCGCGGTGCGTCGCACCCAGCAGGCGGACGCCACCACGCGGGGCGTCCAGCTGCTCGAAGAGGCAGGCATAGTCGGCAAATACCCGAGCCGGCGTCACATCGATCAGCCAGATCGCGTCTGCCGCCATCGCCTACGAGTCGCCCTGCGCATCGATCAGGCGCTGTGCCTCGATCGCATAGACCGAATCGGGCGGACCGATGGCGACGACCCGTTGCCACGCGGCGATCGCTGCATCGCGTTGCGGCGGCTGAGTCGCCGTATAGCAGAAGCCCAGATTCAGCCAGGCACGTGGATCGTCGGGCAATGCCGCCGTCGCACGCTGCAGCTCGGCCAGCCCTTCCTCGACGTAGCGTCGATCTGCCGCGCCATCGCCGTAGTAGCACGCCGATGCGCCGATCTCGGCACGGATGCGCTCTTCGCCCGGTGCAAGCTCAAGCGCCCGGCGGTACGCCGCGATCGCCTCCAGCCAGCGTGGCAAGCGCTGCTGGTAGAGCACGCTGTCGGGCTGCTGTTCGCGCACCACCTGGACGCTGTCATACAGCAGATTGGCATAATCGACCCAGATCTGCGCATTGTCGGGCTCTTGCTGCGTCGCAGCACGCGCCTGGGTGATCAGCGTCTCGAGCTGATCGAGCGCCGATGGCGTCGCCGTCGCCGCCGGTGGCTGCAGCGTCGAGACATTGGTGATGACCGCACTGAACAGCAGGGCCGGCAGCAGAATACAGATCGCGATGATGGCACCAACCAGCGTGAACGACGCGCGCGTCGGCGAAGCCGCCGCCGGTGGTGCGAGCGGCTGGTCGGCGAAGCCACGGGCGCGCTCACTGCGCCCGGCCGGTGGCAGTGGCCGGTAGTCATAGCCTGGCTCGGCCGTCAGATCGGCGGCAGCCAGGGTGGCATCGTAGCGCTGGCGCGCCGCCGGGTCGCGCAGCACCGCATACGCCGCGGCCAGTGCATCGCGCCGCTCGGCCGCCAGCACGCGCAACTCATCGGCCATGCCAGCCAGCCGCTCCGGTGCATACTGCTCGAGCGCCAATTGCCACGCCGCCTCGATCGCCGCCTGGTCCGCGTCACGGGCGACGCGCAGCAGTTCGTAATGGTTCGTCGCCATCGTTCAGATCACCAGCGTATGTCCCGCTGCGACACACGTCGGCGCACGGCGGACACCCCGCGCGCCGACGGATGAGAGCCTGCGGGGATCAGCGGTTGCCGACGAAGCGTGCCAGCGCACCGAGACCCCGCGGCAGGCGCTGCCGCTCGCCAGCCGGCACCGGCCGACCCTCGAGGGTCCGGCGCACGACGGCGATGAATCCTCCGATGACGTTCAGGATCACGCCCAGCCATACCAGCACCACGCCCGGCTTGGTGCTCACCACCACCACCGCCCGCGCCGGATCGACCGGGAAGTTCAGCCCGTCCACGCGAATGATGACGCGCCGCTGCAGCGGATCGAATGCTGCCAGCGAGGCGCTCAACCCGCCCGGCAGGGCCACCGGGTTGTCGCGGATCGCCTGCGTCGGATCGGCTTCGTTGGCCAGCAGCGTGATCTTCGGCGTCAGCTCGGTCACCTGGCCGTCGTATTCGACCTTGAGCTGTGCGCCGACGTCGGCACTGCCGACCTCGTGGCTCTCGGGCACTTCGAAGCCGATGAACGTGAAGGTGTACGGCCCGATTGATTTGGTCTGGCCGATGCCGATGTCGGCAAGGTTCCGGTCGAACGGCGGCTGGTACTCCTGTGGCGAGATGTAGAGGTCCTGCCACAGATCGCTCTTCACCGCCGGTGTGGCCATCGTCGCGCCCATCCGGTCGTTGAAGTACAGCTGCGGTTGCATGCGGTGTTCGGCGCCGCCGTTCTGCGACACCGAGATGTCGAGCAGGCCACGCCCCTCGGCCGTCATGCGCCATCCGTTGAAGGTGAAATCATAGCCGTACAGGCTGATCGTCTCGCCCTCGGGGATGAGAATGCGCTCTTCGGCGGTGGCGTACCACGTCGAGGCGACGCCACCGACCATGAAGACGACCAGGCCGATGTGGGCCAGGTATCCGCCGATGCGCAGCCAGCCGCTGCGCAAGGTGCGAATGATCATCAGCAGGTTGGTGCCGGCGGCGAAGGCGCATAGCCCGACGTAGGCCAGCGCCAGTGGCTCGCGGGCGCCGAGCATCACGCCGATGCTCGCCACGACCACGGCCGCCAGCGCCGGCCAGCGGAGCGCTCGCAGGAGGTGCCGCGGATTGCTGTCGCGCCAACCCAGCAGCGGCCCGATGATCAGCAGGATCACCAGGATCAACCCGAGTGGCGGGACTGCCGTGCTGTAGAAGCTGCCGACGAAGCCGAACCGGCCGTCGGCGAATGGTTGCGCGTTGGGATCGTAGGTCGTGCCGTCATCGAGTTCGAATGCCGAGCCGAGCATGCCCTGCAATGAGTGTCCGACGCCCGGCAAGGCCGAGATCACCGGCATCGATGTGCCCAGGCTGACGACCGCCGAGATCACCAGTATGGCGACGATCATCAACACGAAGAAGCTGTCACGTGACAACAGCTTCTCCGACAGCGCCCGGTTGGGGATGTCACGCCACCGCCATGCCAGGACGGCCACGCTGCTGATGATCAGGAACGCCAGGTAGCCGATCATGATCGACTTCAGGCCCTCTTCGACAAACGAGTGCACCGAGAACGACGAGAGCACGCCGCTGCGGGTGAGAAATGTGGCGTAGAAGATCAGCAGGTACGTCAGCGCTGCCAGCACCAGATTGGTGCGCCGTAGCCCGCCGCCGACGCGCTGCACCAGCATGCCGTGAATCAACGCGGTCGCGGTGAGCCACGGGACCAGCGCCGAGTTCTCGACGGGATCCCATGCCCAGTAGCCCCCCCAGCCGAGCGTCTCGTAGGCCCAGTAGCCGCCGAGCAGCAACGCCAGGCCCAGAAACGCCCACGCGGCGACCGTCCAGGGCAAGGCGTCGCGCGCCCAGCCGTCGTAGTCGCGCCGCCAGATGCCGGCGATGGCGAATGCGAAGGGGACGGCCATCAGTGCGAAGCCGATGAACAGAATCGGCGGATGGATCAGCATCCAGATGTTGTGCAACGTCGGATTCAGCCCCCGGCCATCGGGGGGAAACGACGGCATGCCATTCTCCAGGTGCGGGACGAATGGGTTGCGGATCAGCATGAAGATCAGCAACGCCGCCTGGATGAACATGAATACCGACAGCACGTATGGCTCGTGGTGGCGCGTGCGACCAACCAGGAACTGCGCGGCAATCACGCCCCACAAGGCCCAGATGACGAACGAACCAGGCTGGCCGGCCCATACGGCGGCGACGCGAAAATGCGGTTCGAGCTCGATTGAGCTGTAGTTGTACACATAGTCGATGTCGTAGCGTTGTGCCACGAACAGGTAATTGAGCAACCCCACCACCAGCAGGACCGCGACGAGCGCGGCACGGGTGCCGATGCGGCCGTAGAGCAGGCCTTGCTGGTTGCCGAATGGCACCAGGCCGTACCCGATCGTCGCGAGGATCGCCGCGGCGACGCCGGCGACGATCAGGAGTGTGCCGAATAGATACATCGCCCCATCCTCAACTGCTCTGCATTTCTTGATACTTCGATGGGCACTTCACCAGCAGGTCCTCGGCGACGAATGCCGCGCTGGACTGATCATAGTGACCGATCGCCACGATGCTCACGGCCTGCTCAAAGTTTGATGGCTTGGGCTGGGCGTATACGACCTTCACCAGTGCACCGGTTTCATCCTGCAGCATGAAGGTGAAGTTGCCGGCAGCATCGTACTCGCCGGTGCTGCCAAGGAACCCGGCGAGTTGCACGTTGCGGCCAGTATCGACGGCTTCGCCGATGTTGGTGGTATATGGGCGGAATGAGGCGTTCAGGCTGTAGTACGACAAGACTGCCGACAGCACGATGATCGCGATGCCGATCAGGTGCAACGGCCGCAATGGGAATGATCGCCGTGTGGTGGACGTGATGCTCGCCATCGCTGGCTCCTCTCTGGTTGGTCGTGCTACGGCGCCGGCCGAACCCGGTGCCGTGGCGAGGCGGGTCCGCTCAGTCGCGCCGTTCGATGGTGACCGTGGGGGCGGCGGGTGCGGTGTCGCCCCGTGCCGGATCGGCGTCCAGCCGCTGACGAATCTCGCGGGCTTGCCGATCGATCCGCCACAGGAAGACGAAGATTCCGATCCAGACCGCCAGGGCTACCGCCATGGCCAGGTAAATCGCGATGCCCGGTTCAAGCAGGAAGTTCATGCGGCGCTCCACGCAGTCTGATGCGTTCCTCGAGCAGGATCAGCCCGGCACGCAGCCGGTACAGCCAGATCGCCAGCCCGAGGAAGCCGATGTTGGCTGCCATGAAGGTCCATAACGTGCGTTGGTTGCTCAAGAGGCCAGTGCCCGGCGCCTCGATGTTGACGAGTGCGGTGCCGCGCGTCAGATCGACCGCCTTGACGGCCAGCATGAACTGCTGCCCCGGAAACGTCGGCCGGTCTGCCGGCGCAGCGGCGTTCAGGTCGTATGAAGGCTCCAGGACGACGACCTCGGTCAGGCCGGGTGTGCGTACCTCGACCCGCGCGACCGCCAGGTCGCCCCGGCGTTCGAGCGACTCGAGCGCGACGATGATGTCGCCGAGTTGCTTGATGCGCGCGCCGTCGCGCTCAAGCGTGACGCCGGCGCACCGGCTGCCCTGGACGAACGCGCAGGTTGGGTGCAGGGTGCTGTCGGCGACGCGTGGCACGACGAACAGCAGGAATGGCATGGTCACGGCGGCGAACAGATTGTATGCCGCCGCGAGCCGCTGCCGCCGTTCGGGTTCGTCGATGGCCGAGCGCAGGGCAAAATACGCTGCGTAGATCAGCAGCAGCACCAGAATCGAGGTCTGGCGTGGGTCCCAGTTCCAGAAGACGCCCCAGACCAGTTGGGCAAAGATCGCGCCGGTGATGGTGGCGAGTGCGCAGAAGAGGAAGCCGACTTCGGCTGCCGCGACTGCGATGGCGTCGTCGGTGGCGCGCCGACGCCAGAGGTAGCGAATGCTGGCGGCCGCTGAGATCAGGAAGGCGATGGTGGTGATCCAGGCGGTGGGGACGTGCATGATGATGATGCGGCCGGCGTCGCCGAGCCCGACGTATTCGGGGACGATGGCGAACATCGCGATCACGACGCCGCCCATCCATACGCCGAGCAGGAGCTTCGCGCCGTCGCTGGTTCGCTGGCTGAGGGTCATTGCGCGCCTCCGTGGTTCGATTTGTTGCCGGCATCATACCGTATGGCGGCGGGTTAGGCAAGCGCCCCCGAGAAGGCGGACCAGGGCTGATGCAACGCCGCGGAGAGGAGCGATACCAGCATGGTGTGTGGCCTCGCTGTCCGAGCAGGGGCAACGAATCGGGCAGTACGGCAACGCTCGCCTGCGGCCGTCGTCGACCGCTGGCTCTGCCGGCTCTGACGTTGCATCAGCCCCCGGGACGCGACCAAGGGCAGCACGGCTTGGTGCAGCCGCTGATTGGGTTCCCATTCACCGCTTGGCAGGCATCGCCGGCGAGCATCACGCCACAGGCCCGGTGGCCAGGCCGCGTCGCCGGATGTGCCGCAGTGCGGGCAGATCGCGTGCGCTCACGGGTGCGAACGAGCCTGCCGCGTCCGACGCAGCACCACGGATGATGTGGGCCGCCATGATCATGCCCTGCGCCGCATACCACCGCGAAGCCTCGTGCGTGACGGCCACGGCTTCGGTCGCTGGACGGCGCCACGCGGCCCTGTCGGCGATGGTCAGCATCACCGCGCCATTGTGGCTCGCGCCCCCCGTCGTGGTGCGACGCTGCCCGCTGCTACGCGCGGATGGTCGCGAGCGCGGGGCTTGGTGGCCGCCGACACCTGCCCTCTGGGGTACTGACGCGTGGCGCGCTCGCCGCCCACCGCCGCTGCGCGACACGCCTGCGCGGCCGGCATGCACCGGCGACTGTGGACGAGACTCGGCAACAGGGTGTGGAATTGGCCGCCGGCATGCCTCCCGCAGCGGGTGACCAAGGCAGGCGCCAC
>CAIQIY010000169.1 GCA_903871975.1 uncultured Chloroflexota bacterium
AGCAGATCGAGATCAAGGAAGTGCGTCTCAAGCCCAAGACCGACGACCACGACCTTGATGTGAAGTCAAAGAGTGCGCGCAAGTTTCTGCTCGCCGGCGACAAGGTCAAGTTTACCGTACGGTTCCGGGGCCGGGAAATCTTCCACCCGGATATCGGCATGGCGATGCTCGACCAGCTTGCCGAAGAGTTGCGTGATGTCTCGACCGTCGAGCAGCGCCCATTGATGGAGGGGCGGTCGCTTTCGTTGATGCTCGCACCGAGCGGCAAGGCACGGCAGGCTGCCGCGCGCAGCGAGCGTGCCGCATCGGCGCGCGCCGACGCCGAAGTGCGTGGCGACGATGGTGCCGAACCAGAGCAGCGTGAAGATGAGGGTGATGGCGATGCCTAAGATGAAGACCCACAAGGGTGCAGCGAAGCGTTTCACGTTCACCGGCACGGGCAAGCCGATGCAAGCCCAGGGTCGCCGCGGTCATTTCCGCCGCCGCAAGGCCATCAGGCTGCTGCAGCAGCTCGATCGTTCGCAGCCAGTCCACTCGGCGAACGAGCGCATGGTGCGTACGGCGTTGCCGTATGGCGTGAAGCACGCGCGATAATCGCGCGCCAGTTCTGATGAGAAAGTGCAGGGATAGACGATGGCCCGGGTAAAGCGTGGTGTGATGGCGCGCAAGCGCCATACCAAGTTGTTGTTGCAGGCCAAGGGGTACCAGGGAAGCCGCAGTCGGCGCTATGCCGTCGCGCGGCAGACCGTCCTCAAGGCCCTGTCGTACGCCTACCGTGACCGACGCAACCGCAAGCGTGATTTCCGCCGTCTGTGGATCACGCGCATCAATGCTGCGGCGCGGCAGGCCGGCATTTCATACAATCGGCTGATGCACGGCCTGAAGGTCGTTGGCATCGATCTCGACCGAAAGATGCTGGCCGACATGGCGGTGCGTGATCCCGCCGGGTTCCGCAGCGTCGTCGAGCAGGTACAGCGAGCGGGTTGATCGAGAGCACGGCACATCCCTGGGTTCGGCGCATGCGCGCCGTGGCTGCAGACCGGCGGCTGCGGCGCGTCGAGCGTGTGATGCTCCTCGAGGGTGTGCGGCTGGTGGCCGATGGCCTTGCCAGCGGTCTGATGTTCGAGTGCATCGTGTACGACCACGCTGCACTTGAGGCGACGGTCGCCGGCCGTGCGCTGTCCGGCCTGCTGCGGCACGCCGCGTATGCTGTGCCCGCGAGTGAGCGCGCCGTCGCACATGCTGCCGACACGATCCAGCCTCAGGGGGTCGTCGGGGTGGCGCGCTGGCCGGTCGTGGCACCGCGCCCGTCTGGTGTCACGCTGGTGCTCGATGAGCTGCAAGACCCGGGAAATGTCGGTACACTGCTGCGCAGCGCCGAAGCGGCTGGTGCCGCCCAAGTGCTGGCGACGCGCGGCAGCGTCGACCTGTACGCCCCCAAGGTTGTGCGTGCCGCGATGGGAGCACATGCGCGCCTGTCATTGACACAGGATCTTGCCTGGCCAGAGGTGGTGCAGCGGCTCGCGGGCACGCCGCTGCTGGTGGCCGATGGCCTTGCGGCGACGTCGTACTCTGCGGTGGACTGGTGTGCGGCGCCGGCGTTGGTCATCGGCAGCGAGGCGCGAGGCGTCAGTGCAGCGGCGCGGCGCCATGCTACCGGCGCCGTGATGATCCCGATGCGCGGCGGTGAATCGCTCAACGCCGCGGTGGCCGGGAGTGTGATCCTGTTCGAGGCGGCACGGCAGATGGCGCAGGCGGCTTCAGATAGGCACGATGCCTGACGCGCGGGGCGACGATGCCGGCGCCCCACCAAGCGTGCCGCGGCCCACAGCCATGCCACTGCCGGTCGGCGATGGTAGCACGGCGGCTCCGTACGCTGCGGCGAGCTGCTGCACCACGCCAGCACTGGTCATCGGCCGCGACGCGATGATCCCGATGCTCGGCAGTGGCCGCATGGGGCGTGGCTGGTACATCGCCCCACACGTGATCACGATGCACGGCGAACCGCTGGCAGGCGCAACTCAATCGTCGTTCCCGCACCGACCGTGCTCGTCGCACTGATGTGCCCCTGGTGGAGGTCGACAATCGCCCGTGCAATCGCCAGGCCCAGCCCCGAGCCATCGGTGCTGCGCGCGCTGTCGGCGCGGTAGAGTCGGTCGAAGATATGCGGCAACGCGCCAGGGGCGATGCCATCGCCGGTATCCTGCACCTGTAACCGCACCTCGGACCCAGCCATCATCGCCGATACACCGATGCGCCCGCCGGCAGGCGTGTGTTGCAACGCATTGTTGACCAGATTGGTCAGCACCTGCTGCAAGCGCGCCGGGTCGCCATCGATCGCGGTGATCCCGGCCTCGCAGGTGCTCCACAGCTCTATGTCGCGCGCCTCGGCCTGCTGCGCGAATGCACTGACGGTTGCCTGCAATAGCCAGGTGGTATCGACCGCCTCGCGCGTCAATCGGAGATCACCGGCATCTGCCAGTGAAAGTAATCGCAGATCGCCGATCAGGCCCTGCAGACGACGTGCTTCATGATACATTGTGCCGAAGCGTGCCGGAGTTGGCGGCAAAACGCCGTCCCGCATGCTCTCGAGATAACCACTGATGATGGTGAGCGGTGTATTGAGCTCATGGGCGATATCAGCAGTCATCTGCTGCCGTGCACGATGAGCACGATCCAGTTCGGCACTCAGATCATTGAACGCATGAACCAGGATGCCAATCTCGTCGGTCGCCGCGGTCGTGACCTGTGGCGGCGTCTCACCGCGTCGCATTGCGCCAATCGCTGCCGTGAGCGCGACCACCGGCTGTGCCAAACGCCGTGCCAGCACGATGCCGAACATCGTCGCCAGCAATGCCCCGGCGATCGAGGCGAACAGGATTGAGCTGGTGAACCGGGCGAGAAACTCGCGATCACGTTGGGATGGCAGCCCGGACTGCGTGAAGAAGACCAGTGTGCCGACGCGCTGCCCATCGACGACGATTGGCTGGCCATCTTCGGTGAGCCGCGCCGTCATGCGCATGCCGATGCGGTGCGGAGCCTGCGGCGACACCAGGATGCCGCGGGCGTCGACGACGCCAAATGGCAACGGCCGGCGTGGATCGAAGAGGGGTGGCTGATCACCGCGCGGCGCGACGACGCTGCGATCCCAGCGAAAGCCATCCCAGCTACCGAATCGGCTGTAGTGCTCGGCAGCCGATTCGACCAGCGTGTCGCCGATACGTTCACGCACGAGGCGATCGAAGTCGGCGCCGGCGAGTAGCCGGGCGAACACCCCCACCAGAGCCACGCTGGCGAGCCCGGTGAGCAGAAATGCGGCGGCGAGCCGCAGGGTAAGTGATGGTGCGATCACGACGGTGCCTCGGGTTCGACTGGGCCAAATCGGTACCCGACGCCAAACACGGTCTGGATGTATCGCGGATGCGCCGGGTCACGCTCGATCTTGCTGCGGAGATTGCGGATGTGGACGTCGATCGTCCGCTCGATGCGCTCGCTGTCCTCGCCCTGCAGATGGAGCAACAGTTCGGCACGCGAGCGTACTCGCCCTGGCGCTGCCGCGAGGATGGCCAGGAGCTCGAATTCCGACGGCGTCAAGTCGATGTGGCGCGGGCCGACACGCACGCCGCGGGTATCGCGATCAACAGTGATGTCGGCGGCCCGGATGACGCTCTGATCGTGTGCGATGTCGCCATGGCCGCGCCGCAACACGGCACGGATGCGCGCGATCAGCTCGGCCATGCCGAATGGCTTGGTGATGTAATCATCGGCGCCCAGATCGAGGCCGTGGACCTTGTCTGATTCGTCGAGGCGCGCGGTCAGCAGGATGATCGGCGTGGTACGGTTGCGCCGCAGGCGCCGCACGACCTCGTAGCCGTCGATTTCGGGCATCATGATGTCGAGTAGCACCAGATCGGGCACCTGAGTCTGCGCGAGCATCAGTGCCTCCCGGCCATTGGATGCGGTGATGACCTGGAAATCGTGTGCTTCGAGATATTCTCGGACGAGCATCCGTACACTGGGGTTGTCGTCGACGACGAGGATGAGGCGCGCCATGCTGAACCTCCGCGAGTGATCGGCTGCGGCCCAGTGTACCACGCACGGCAGCCGGGGCAGGGGTGGCGGCGTGCCTGTGCCTGCTGCCACCCATGGCCCTGAAGTCGTCAGCGCGAAGGCCCGTCAGCTGGGTGCCGGCGGCCACGGCCGACCGGCGGGCTGGTGCTGGCGTCGATCGCACTGGCGGTGAAGGTACCGGCCGCGTCGCTGCTGCCCTGTGCGTGGACATACTGGCCGGCCGCCAGTTGCCCGCGGCTGATGTCCACACCATCGAGCTGGTAGCGCGTGGCGTCGCTGGTGCGCACCGTGCGCTGCTCGCCCGCCGGCGTGGTGACGGTGATCGCATCGGCGGCGATGCTCGCGATCTGCCCGACCACGTGCGGCCCACGCGCTCCGCCACGGCCGTGCGCCAGTGCAACACCGCCACCGATCATCAAGGCGCCGGCGCCCATCAATGCGCCGAGGATGACCTGTCGTCGATTCATGGCTGATTCCTCATCGATCGTGGTGATTATCTGCATCGAACCGTCTTCACAGCGACCGTTCGATGGCAATACAATACCGCGCTGATGTTCAGGGCATGTTCAGCCGGGATGAGTCGGCGATGAGTGACCGGGGCGCGGACCGCCGCTCGGGTGAAGCTGACAGGCTCGGTGCCGGCACACAACGCGACCCGCACGGTGCGGGCAGATCAGCAACGCCACAGAAGCTTGTCGAATGGACGGCTCTCGGCTACACTCGCACCACACCCCGCTGGCTCGCCCGGAGATGGAGATCGCCGCGCCAGCCCCGGGGGATCATTGCCAAGCCCGCTGCGGGTGCACCACCGGCGGCGATGCGCCATAGCCCACCACGCAAGTGTG
>CAIQIY010000170.1 GCA_903871975.1 uncultured Chloroflexota bacterium
CTCGCGCGGGCGCTCGCCGATCCCGATGTCGGCGTCGCCGGGCCTTACGGCCTCATCAGCGATGACCTGAAGGAGTATCGCGAGGATGCCGGGCCACGAGTAGACGCCATCGAGGGGTATCTGATGGCGTTCCGGCGCGAAGTCCTGGCTGAGATCGGGCCGTTCGACGAGCGCTACCGCTTCTACCGGTTGCTCGACATCGCCGTCAGCTTCGCGGTGAAGGCCGCCGGCTATCACGCGCTGGTGGTGCCCGAGCTTGCGGCCGCGTTGCAGCGTCACGCACACCGCGAATGGCATCGGCTCAGCCCCGACGAACGTGTTGAGAAGAGCAAGAAAAACTTCGATCGGTTCTGGCGACGCTGGCATCACGGCCAGAGCCTGTTGTGCGCCAATTTTCGTGCTGCCGACTTCTGGCCGGGCCATGATCATGGGCGACACGTCGGCGGCGACCACGCCCACGCGCCCGACGAGCTGCCGGCCGCAGGTGTGCCGCATGTGCATCTGCACCAGCACTGGCCCGATCACGCGCACGAGCATCCGCACCTGCACCAGAGGCAGCCCGCCACTGCCGAGCCCGAAATCGCGACGCCCTGACGGGCCCGTGGTGTCGGCTGTGGTACAATCGCCGGCGGCAAACCACTCGACGAGAGAAGGTGATGAGCGGGATCATCGATGAACTGACCTGGCGTGGCCTGGTGCATGATGCCACCGATGGGCTGGCCGCCCTGACGGCCCGGCAGTCGGTGACGGTCTACAACGGATTCGACCCGACGGCCGACAGCCTGCACGTCGGGCATCTGGTGCCGTTGCTGGCGTTGGCGCGTTGGCAGCGTCATGGCCACACGCCGATCGTGCTGGCCGGTGGTGGCACCGGCATGATCGGCGACCCCAGCGGGCGTTCTGCCGAACGCAACCTGTTGAGCCGCGCACACGTCGATGCCAACGTCGCGGCGATCCGCCAGCAACTGGCGCGGTTCCTCGACTTCGACAATCGCACCAATCCGGCGCAGCTGGTGAACAACGCCGACTGGCTCGGGCGTCTGTCGGCACTCGACTTTCTGCGTGATGTCGGCAAACACCTGACGGTGAACTACATGATCGCCAAGGACTCGGTGCGCAGCCGGCTGGGCAGCGAGCACGGCATCTCCTACACCGAGTTCAGCTACATGCTGCTGCAGGCCTACGATTTTCAGCATCTGTACCAACATTGTGGCTGCCAGGTCCAGACGGGTGGCAGCGACCAGTGGGGCAACATCACCGCTGGTACCGAGCTGATTCGCCGTGCGCTCGGCGGCCAGGCACATGCCCTGGTGTATCCGCTGATCGTGCGCGCCGACGGCCAGAAGTTCGGCAAGACGGCGGACGGCGCAGTGTGGCTGGCGCCCGAACGTACCTCGCCATATCGGTTCTACCAGTTTTGGCTGAACTGCGATGACGCGGATGCCGTGTCGTACCTCAAGCTGTTCACTTGGTTGACGCGCGACGAGATCGCCGAGCTGGCGCAGGCGCTGACTGATCACCCCGAGCAGCGCGCGGCCCAACAACGTCTGGCGCGCGAGGTGACCACGATGGTGCACGGTGCTGCTGCATTGGCGCGTGCCGAGCAGGCATCGCGCGCGTTGTTTGGTGGCGCACTCGATGCGCTGGCGGCCGCCGAGATCGCCGAGATCTTCGCCGACGTGCCATCGTGGCGCATGCCGCGCAGCCGACTCGCCGGCGATGGGTACCCCGTGCTCGACCTGCTGGTCGATGCGGGCGCGACGGCATCAAAAGGCGAGGCACGCCGGTTGCTCGAGGGTGGTGGCATCTACCTCAACAACGTGCAGCAAGGCGACATGCGCCGCATGGTGACGCTCGGCGACCTACTGGCCGGTGCGTATCTGGTGCTGCGTCGCGGCCGCCGCCAATACACCATCGTCGAGGTTCAGGCGTGATCGAACGCGGCGCGCCGACAGGCGGCGTGCCGCATGTTCACGCCCCGCCGGCTGCCACGCGACCGGCTGGGCATCACCGGCGGCGGCTCGTCAGGTAGAGGACCAGGCCGAAGATCACGATGCTCCAGAAGTTGATCATCCGATCGAGGAACGTCACCGCCAGCGCCAGGTTCTGGCTGTTCGCCGCCTCGCTGCTGGTCGCCGTGGGCAGGAACAGGAGCAGCACGGCGGTCACCGTACCCTCGACGAGCCCGAGGCCGGCCGGCGTCAGCGGAATCGCCGTCAGCAGCGACGACGCCAGTGCGATGAAGATCACTACCGGTAACCCGAGATACAGCCCCTCGCTGCCGAGTGCGCGGATCACGAAG
>CAIQIY010000171.1 GCA_903871975.1 uncultured Chloroflexota bacterium
CAGGGGCTGATGGCGTTGGCGGCGGCCGTGTATCTGAGCCTGCTTGGTCGTCGCGGGTTGCGCCAGGTCGCCGAGCTGTGCTATCACCGCGCGCATTATGCGGCGGCACAGATCGCCGCGCTGCCGGGCTATACCGTCGACCAGACGGCACCGTTCTTCAAGGAGTTTGTCGTTGGTTGCCCGCGCCCGGTGGCCGAGATCAACGCCGCGCTGCGCGAACAGGGGATCATCGGCGGCTACGATCTCGGCGCCGATGACCCGCAGCGCGAACGACAGATGTTGCTGTGCGTCACCGAGATGAACGATCGGGCCGAGATCGACGCGCTGGTCGCGGCACTCGGTGCGCTGTAGCGAAGAGGGGTGCGCGATGTTGAGCGCGGCACAATTGACGCGGCTCGTCGGCGATGTCGTTCCTGAGGGCCGGATCGGCGGCGTCGAGGTGCTCAGCGCCCAGCTGACGCGACTGCGCCTCGTCGATGGCAGCGGGCTGCTGGTGCACCAGGCGGCAGGGCCCGCCGCGGTCGCACGCGCCTGCGCGGCGCTGACGCTGCTGCGCGGCGAGATCGACCTGCCGCTGCCGACGCTGCGGGACCACGACGCCGACGGCGCGCGCATCGGCGTGCCCTTCGTCGTGTTCGACGACCTCGCCGGCGAGTTGCTCGGTCGCGTCGTGCCACGGATCAGCGGCGAGCCGGGCTATGCCCTGGGGCGCCAGCTCGGCACTGCACTGCACCGCGTACATCGCCTGGCCAGTCCTGGCTATGGGCCGCTCGACGCGGCGCTGGTCGACAGCGATGCACGCCGTTACCGGCTGGCGCGTGCCGACGCGGCGCTGGATGCGGCACGATCTGTGCATGCTCTCAGCGAACGCGAATCTGCGGCCATCCGTCGCTGGCTGGCTGCCCACGACGAGCCTGCCGGACGACAGGCGGCCCTGGTCTGCGCTGCTGTCGACCCCGACACCGTGCTTGTGCGCCGCCGCGACGCCGGCTGGTCGCTCGTCGCCCTGCTCGATTGGAGCGCAGCACAGGGCTGGAGCCCGGCATGGGAGCACGTGCGGCTGCTCGAGGCCTTCGCCGATGGCGCGTACTTCGATCTGCGCGTGGGCTACGGCAGTGCCTACGACGAAGCCACGCGGCGGAGCTACGAGCAGGTTCGCGAGCATGCCCTGCAACCCTATCGGCTCATCGCCACGCTCGAGGCGCTCGCCGAAGCCCGTGGCGCCGACGCGCTGGCCCGCCTGCGCGCACGCCTCGCGACCGTCGTCCACGACATGGTGCTGCCAACTCCGCCAGGAACGACCTTGAGCGCCTGATTCACCTGATCATTGAGGAGTCGCAATGTCGACGTATGAACCGCCGATCTTCGAGTACTCGGCGCCGGGCAAGATCGGTGTCAACCTGCCGGCGCTCGACGTACCACCGACCGGGCTGCCTGCCGAACTGCTGCGCAGCGATGCCCTGTCGGCGCTGCCCGAACTCACCGAACCCGAAGTGATCCGCCACTTCACCCGGCTGTCGCAGCGCAACATGTGCATCGACACGACGTTCTATCCGCTCGGCAGCTGTACGATGAAATGGAACCCGAAGCTCCACGAGGAGGTCGCCCGTCTCCCTGGCTTTGCCAACGCGCACCCACTGCAAGGCGATGCGCTCTCGCAGGGCGCATTGGCCTTGATGGAAGACCTGCAGGGGCTGCTGGCCGAGATCTCGGGGTTCGACGCGGTGTCGCTCCAGCCAGCTGCCGGTGCCCAGGGCGAACTCACCGGCATCCTGGTCTTCCGCGCGTATCATCAGGATCGGGGCGAGTCGCAGCGCAACGAGATCCTGGTGCCGGACTCGGCGCATGGCACCAACCCGGCCACCGCCGCGATCGCCGGCTACACCGTCGTCGAGGTCACGAGCGATGCCGACGGCAACGTGGATCTCGACGATCTGCGCGCCAAACTCTCGCCACGAACCGCCGGCCTGATGCTCACCAATCCCAACACCATCGGCCTGTTCGAGCAGCACGTGCGCGAGATCGCGCGGCTCGTCCACGATGCCGGTGGCCTGGTGTATGGCGATGGTGCCAACTTCAACGCGATCCTCGGCATCGTCAAGCCAGGCGATGTCGGCTTCGACTTCATGCACTACAACCTGCACAAGACATTCACCACGCCGCATGGCGGCGGTGGCCCGGGGTCGGGGGCAGTCGGATGCACGGCGGCGCTGGCACCATTCCTGCCTGGCCCGCGCGTTCGCCGCTGTGCCGACGACCCGGCGCGCTTCGAGAGCTTCGTGCCCGAGAAGTCGATCGGACGAATGAAGACGTTTCACGGCAATTTCGGCATGTTGGTGCGTGCCTGGACGTACATTCGCACGTTGGGCGCCGCAGGGCTGCGCGACGTGAGCGAGACGGCAGTCCTGAATGCGAACTATGTGCAGGCGCGTCTGCGCCACGTGTATCCGCTGGCAGTCGACCGGCTCTGCATGCACGAGACTGTGCTGCGCGGCCAGATCGCCGGCGCACCGGGCATCAGGACGCTCGATATCGCCAAGCGCCTGATCGACCATGGCTTCCATCCGCCGACGGTCTACTTTCCGCTGATCGTCGCCGAAGCGTTGATGATCGAGCCGACCGAGACCGAATCGAAGCGTACGCTGGATGCCTTCATCGAGGCGATGCTGGCGATCGCCGAAGAGGCGCGGCATGACCCACTGGCGCTGCACGAGGCACCCCACGATACTCCGGTGCGCCGGCTGGACGAAGTCCGCGCGGCACGCCAGCCGGTGCTGCGCTATGATGCGGCGGCGTTTGCCCGGCTGCGCGAGGCGGCGCTGGCCGAGGTGCGCTGAGGTGGTGCGGGTGTGGCGGCGGGCAGGGTAGCGGCCGAACCGCGCCCGCTCGCCGCTGCGCCCGGATCATGCCACTGCCCCCGGGTGCATGCGGTGCCCGCGCCCCCGCCGCAATCGACCCGGCGCCGCGGCATCATCCCGAACGCCTGTCGGCGGCCTATGGTATAATCGCGGTTCGACGCGAGGTAATCGATTTACACGGCGCGTGATCACAGGAGCGGGCATGATCCGGACCGAGCGGCTCACCAGGCGATACGCCAACCATGTCGCAGTCGACTCACTCGATCTCGATGTCAGGCGTGGCGAGATTTACGGCTTTCTCGGGCCAAATGGTGCCGGAAAGACCACGACCATCCACATGCTGCTCGGCCTGATCGAGCCGTCGAGCGGCACGCTCGACGTCTTCGGCGAGCGGATCACGCCGGGGATGTTCGCCTACCGCCAGCGCATCGGCGTCGTCGCCGAGGAGCCGCCGGAAGCATCGCGTGCGAGTGCCTGGGAGCTCGTACAGTTCTTTGCCGGCATCTACGGTGTTGCCCGGCCCGCCGCCACGATGGAGCGGCTCTTCCGGCGGCTCGACCTGTGGGATGTGCGGCACGGGCTCGCGCGGGACTTCTCGCGCGGCATGCGCCAGAAGCTGAGCCTCATCCGCGCGCTGATCCCTGAGCCGCAGCTCCTGGTACTCGACGAGCCGGTCAGCGGCCTCGACCCACACGGCATCAGGCAGGTTCGCGAGCTGATCGACGAGTATCGCGATGCTGGCGGGACCGTCTTCATCTCCAGCCACATTCTGTCGGAGATCGAGCGTACCGCCGACCGGATCGGCATTCTGCACGAAGGGCGCCTGCTCGTGGAAGACTCGATGGCAGGGCTGCGGCGGCGCGTCTCGCAGCGGCAGCGGCTGCTCGTCGAACTCGATCTGGTCGACGACGCCGTCGTCGCTGCAGTTCGGCGCGAGCCCGGCATCGCCGACGTGCAGCACGAAGGGCGGCAGATGCGCATTGCCGTCGAGTCCGACGATGATGTGCGGCCGCGGATCTCGCGCTGCATCACCGCGGCGGGGCGGCTGATCCTGTCGCTACAATCCGACGAACTGAGCCTGGAAGAGGCCTTTGTCACCTTCACCAGCCAGAATGTTCGCGCGCTCAGCGCCGCCGCGACGGCCGTGGCGATCGACAAGGAACGGTGACCGCGTATGTCTGAACGTCCCATGAGCGCTCCACCGAGCATGGCGGGCACCGAGTGGGTTCTGCGGCGGCGCGTCGCCGGCCAGATCGCACGCCAGGAAGTCATCGACGCGCTGTATGGCTGGCAACTGTATGGTGCAGTCAGCCTGGGGCTGATCCTCAGCGGCCTGTTCGTCTTCAACGCGCTGTCATTCGTCGATGAAAGTGGTCTGCTGATCGTTCGCCGACCCTTCTTCATTCCGCTGCTGGTCAGCGTGACAATCATCATCACCGGGCTGACTGCGTGGGCCACGCTGGCGATCGCGCGACAGCGCGACCTGGGTGGTCTGCGCGTCCTGTTCTTCGCTCCGGTCGACGCATTCGGCGTCATCGCGGGCTATGTGGCTGCCGGAGTCGCGCTGACGCTCATCCAGATCGTGACGCTGACGCCGTTGCTGGCACTGATGGCGCTCAGCGCCAATCTGCCGCTGCCTGGCGGCTTGATCATCGGGCTGCTCGCAGCGCCAGTCTACGGCGCACTCGGCGTGGCGATCGGTCTGTTCCTCTCGGCGATCGCAGCCACCAGTCGTAGCGCATTGTTCTTCCTTGGTGGTGCGTTGCTGCTGATCCTGGCGATTCCCGCCGGATACGCGGCGCTGCTCAACGCACCACAAGAGAGCCGCTTCTACGATGCGCTGCTGTTCCTGCGCACGACCTTGCGCGTCCTGCGCGACATCATCAACTGGATCTCGCCGTTTGCGCTCGCCGGCGCGGCACTCGACGCCGGATTGCGTGGCAACTGGTTCGAATTGCTGCGATTGGTCAGTGCGGGTGTGCTCGGCATCGGCGCCTGGAGTGCCGCCGCGATCTGGGGCCTGCGCCGCCGTGGGGTGTTGCCATGAACGCCATTCGTGTTGTTCTGCGTGCGATCGGTGTGATCGGCGTGCTGCTGATCGGCGTCGGCCCGGCATCCGCACAGGTGCCCGGTCGGATCGCCGCATTTGTCTACGGCGTGAATGCCGCCAGCGGCACTACCTACGTCGGCAGTTTTGCGCCGCCGACGGTGCGAACGATTCATGTGCTGGCCAACCGCGTGAACATCATCTCGCCGCGGCGCACCGAGATCTACTACTGGCCCATCACCAACGAGTACAAGGCTTCCTGGGAGCTGATGAACGAGAACGTCGCGGGGACGCTCGAAGTACTCGCCAATGGCCAGGTGATCCAGTCGTCACAGGCTGTCAGCTACACCATTCAGTACCGGCCGCGCGGTACCGAAGAGAATGCCACGGTGTACCTAGGCGAGGAAGCACAGCAGCGTCATGCCGAGTTCTCGCAGCGGCAGGTCGATTTTCGCAATGCCCAGGCGCAATACCTCGCCGACCAACAGCAGTGGATCGAAGACACCAACGAGGCCGGGCGGCGGCGCGAGGCGGGCGAGAACGTGCCGCTGCCGGTGCAGCCGACGCCACCGACGCCGATCAACATGTACAGCAACGGCATCAACAGCGGCATTCCGATCGAACTGCCGGCCGGCACCTATCAGATCCGCCTGCGCCAGCCCGATGGAGCGATTCTGCCCGACAGCGAGCGCACGCTGGAGGTATTCGACCAGCGACGCATCGCGCTGGGGTACACCGTGATGCCCGAGACGCGCTGGACGACGCCCGAGCAGATCGACGACGAACACGATGTGATCATCGGCCGGCCGAACAGCCGGCTCTACCTGGTGCCACGCTACGCGCGCGAGTATGCGGCGCGGTCGTTGACGCTGCTCGAGAATCCACAGCGGGACATCGGCGAGAATGCCGAGTGGACCTGGATCGCCGAGGCGCCGCGCACCGCCGGCAGCCTGGCGCTGCGCCGTGCCAGTGGCACGACCAGCATACCGCTGGCGGAGTATCGCGTGGTCCAGACACAGGGTTCGACGTTGGGCTATACGGTGCAGCCATATGATGAGGAGCGCCGCGCGCGTGGCTTGCCGCCCGACATCATCGGGTTCCCGGTGTCGCTGGAACGCGCCGGTGACCAGTACCGCATCGAGATGTTCGACGAGGCCGGGCAGCCGATTGCGACCAGCGCCCGCCTGGTACGGGTCTCGAGCAATCCGGGTGTGTGGTCGTTGCTGGCCATCAGCCTGGTTCCGCTGGTCATCGGGGCGCTGGTGATGATTCGTCGGCATCGGCGCACGCGCCTGCCGCGCAATGTGGCGGGGTGATGCGATGCAGCCAGCCTATGACCTGATCGTGCTCGGCGATCTTGTCGCCGATCTGATCGTGCCGGTCGAGCGCTTGCCGATCGAGCCGAATCGTCACAGCTGGGCCGAAGGCATCTTCGTCGAACCAGGTGGTGCCGGCAATGTGCTGATCGCGGCGCGCCGTGTGGCCCTCGCGACAGCCTGCCTTGGCGCGATCGGCCCGGATCGGTACGGCGCCGAGATGCTGGCGATGCTGGCGGCAGCCGGGGTCGATGTGCAGCATGCCCGCATCGATCCGGCGCGCCAGACGGTGCTATGTATGGTGCTGTCGGACATGCTGGGCCAGCACGTGTATCTCGGCATCAAGGACCGCATCGGCCGCTGGCGCTTCGATCCCGCATGGCTGGATGCCTGTGGCACGACGCGGGCGTTGTTCACCGATGGCTACACGTTGCGTGACGTGTTCGCCCCGGCCGATATCGTCGCGGCAATGCAGCGGGCGCGGGCAGCTGGTGCGCTGGTCGCGTTCGATCCGGGGCCGAGCATCGCGTTTGTTCCGGCCGACGACGCGGCGCTGGTGCTGCGCCACTGCGACCTGCTGCTGCTGACCCACGACGAGGCCGAGCTGCTGGTGGGTGCCGGCACGCATGCGACGCTGGCCGCTGCCTTGCTGCAGCGTGGCCCACGGCTGGTGGTGCTGAAGGATGGCGCGCACGGCTGCTGGATCGCCGATGCTGCCGGCATCGCGCACGTGCCTGGCTTTCCGGTCGATGTGGTCGATACGGTCGGTGCCGGCGATGCATTCGCCGCCGCGTTCATCGCCGGCCTGTTGCGTGGCGCCACACCAGCGTGCGCCGCCACGCTCGCCAACGCGATGGGCGCGCTCGTCGCCACCGGCCGTGGTGCCGGGACGCGCATCCCGCCCCGCGAACAGCTGCTCGCCATGCTCGCCGCCCATCCCGCCGCCCTGGCGGTGGCGTGAATTGCTCGATGGCCCGCCACGAAGGAGATGTTGATGCCGCAGTCCCGCGAACGACTCCATGACCACATCCTCGGTAGCCTGATGACCGCCGCGCTCGGCGATGCGATGGGCGCTGCCACCGAGCAGCACACGATCGCCGAAATCGTCGCCACCTATGGTGGCCTGCTGCGCACGCTCGAAACGCCCGGTCGTCAGACGTTCTCGCATGGCAATGTCGCCGGCGAGGTGACCGACGATGTCAGCCAGATGTTTGCGTTGGCGCAGCTGCTGATCGATTGCGGGGGCCAGCTGACAGAGCAGGCCTGGCTCGCGACGCTCATCCACTGGTCGCGGACGTCGAAGCATCGCCAGCAGATGGGCCCGACGACGCGCCCGCTGCTCGAGGCGTTGGCGGCTGGTCGCGACACCGCCGACATCGGTCGCTCGCCCTTCTCCGATCGTAAGCTGTGCAGCTTCGGTACGACCAATGGCGCGGCGATGCGCGTGGCGCCGGCCGGCCTGGTGCACCCCGGCGACATCGATGGTGCCGTGCGATTGGCCTGGATCACGGCCCGACCGACCCATGATACCCAGATCGCGATGGCCGGCGCCGGTGCGATTGCCGCCGGTGTCGCCCATGCGCTGACCCCTGGCGCCGACGTGTGGTCGGTGCTGCAGGCGTGCCTCGCGGGTGCGCGCCAGGGCGAGGCGCTGGCCGCGCGCGAGGGGCGTGTGGTGGCCGGGCCGAGCATCGTGCGGCGCATCGAGATCGCCGCCGAGGCGGCGTTGCGCGCGCGCGACCTGCACGAGGCGATCGTCGCCATCGAGGCCAGCGTCGGCAACTCGGTGATGACGGTCGAGTCGGTGCCTGCGGCGATCGGCGTGTTTGTCGCGGCGGCCGGTGACCCCCATGATACGGTGGCTGCCGGTGCAAGCATCGGCAATGACAGCGATACGATCGCGGCGATGGCCGGCGCCCTGGCCGGTGCGCTGCGTGGCATCGCCGCCGTTCCGGCCGATCTGGCGTCGACCGTGCGCGGCGCCAACCACGAGGACATCGATGCCCTGGCTGCGGGGCTCACCGCGCTTGCCCTGCCCGCAACACACTGATGGTCGCGATCGGGGGCGCGTGGCGCCCGGGGAGTGGAGCATGATCACCATTCGCAAGTTCGTCACGATCATCGAGCACATCCAGCGCGAGATGGATCAGCCGGCTGATGTGCCACTGCGGCGGGTCGCGGTGGCGGCAATCTTCCGCAATCCCTATGCCGGGCAGTTCAGCGCCGATCTTCACGAGCTGATCGACTTCAATGCGCCGCTGGGGACGATGCTGGCCGAGCAATTGACCAGCGCGATGGGGGCGCCGATCGAGAGCCTGGGCAAGGGCGCGTTGATTGGCCTGAATGGCGATGCCATCCATGGCAATGCCTGCTTGCTCACCGAATTCGCCAACCCGATCCGCGCCGCCGTCGGCGGTGGCCTGGCATGGATCCAGTCCACCACCAAACGGGCTGCGCCGGGAACGCTGATCGACATTCCGCTGGCACACAAGGATGCGTTGTATGTGCGCGACCACTATGACACCATCACCGTGCACCTGCCCGATGCGCCGCATCCCGATGAGATCGCCGTGATCATCGCCGCAGCCAATCGCGCGTATCTCAACCCAAGGCTCGGGGGGTTGCAGGCCGCGCAGATCAGCGTTCGCGATGGGTTGCGCTGAGGCTCGACCGGTCGCCGAGGCCATACGATTCCCAGCAGTGGCGGGCCTCGAAGCCGAGCAGGCTCTTGGCACGCCGGGTGTCGAACAGGGCACCGAACGGCGCGAGCGCGGTGTCTGGCGCCGGCGCGTGCGGCAGATACGTCGCCACCAGCTCGCGGGTCGCGATCGGCATGCAGGTGTCGGGCGCGCTGATGAAGCATGCATGATGCCCGACAGCGTCGCATTGCAGCGCCAGGGCTGCCGCATGGCCCACATCGCGGGTATCGACGTAGCTCCAGCAGTTGGTCGCGCCGGCTGCCGGGTCGCTCCAGAATGGCACCAGCAGTTGGGCAAAGCTCTCGGGCGTATGCGCCCAGACCACGCGCAGGCTGATGGCCGTCAATCCGCAGCGGTGGGCATAGGCTGCCACCAGCTGCTCGCCGAGCGCCTTCGACAGCGCGTAGGGGTCCTGGGGATCGAGCGGATGCTGCTCGTCGAATGGCAGGGCATGGATCGGGATCGGTCGGTAGTGAAACGGCAGCCCCAGCGTCGACATGCTCGATGTCCAGACGAAGCGAGGAATCCGATGCACGCGACAGGCTTCGAGCACATTGAACAGCGTCGTCATGTTGCTGCGGAACAGCACATGATCCGGCACACCACCTGGCCGTGGCACCGCTGCAGCATGAACGACTGCATCGCAGCCGTCGAGCAGATCGACTGCCTCGCCAAACGACTCCAGGTCGATCTGGCGGAAGCGGGCAGCGGGCAGGTGCAGCGGCGCACGATCGCCGACCAGCACATCATGACCGGCAGCGACCAGCGTGGCGACGATCGCCCGGCCAATGTGTCCCGATCCTCCGGTGACGGCGATACGCATTGGATGACCTCCAGCGGGTTTTGACTGATCGAATGTCATGGAGCACATTATAGAGTGTGGCGATGACGTGACCACACTGAGGGGGCACAGCATGAGTCATGCGGAGTGGAGCGGTCGTCATCAGGGGAAAGACGGGCTGCGCGAACGGGTCTGGCGCGAGCTCGTCGCTCAAGGCGCCTCGCCGAAGGATCCGTTCGGCCACATTCCCGACTTTCATGGCTCGGATCGGGCGGCAGCACGGTTGGCGACATTGCCGATCTGGCAGCGCAGCCGGGTGATCAAGGCCAACCCCGACACCGCCCAGGCGCCGGTTCGGCTACGGGCGCTGCAGGAAGGTCGCACGGTGTACATGGCAGTGCCCCGACTGATCGATGACCGCTGTTTCGTCGCACTCAGCGGCGACGCGCTCGAGGCACAGGGCGTCGCGCTCGAAGAAGCGGCTACCTGGCAAGGTGCGCTCGAGCATGGTCAACTGGTGGCATTCGACGCCATGCAGCCGATCGATCTGGTCGTGACCGGGTGTGTCGCCGTGAGCCGCGGCGGTGGGCGTACCGGCAAAGGCGCGGGTTTCGCCGACATTGAGCTCGGCATGTTGCGCGAATGGCGATTGGTCGGTCCTGGCGTGCCGATCATCACCACCGTGCATGCCATCCAGCTCGTCGACGACGTCGATGTGCCGATGATGCCCCACGATTCGGCGCTCGACTGGATCATCACGCCCGACGAGGTGATCGAGACGCACACACGCCATCCCCAGCCACGTGGCATCGACTGGGACGCCGTTCAGCCCGATCAGTACGCGACGATTCCGGCGCTGCGCAGCATGCGCGCCCGCCGCCCCATCTGAGGCAAGAGGGAAGAGGTAGCGTCATGGCCGACCGCTCATTCGCTCTGGATGAGAAGTACACGTTGCTCGAAGGGACGATCCTGCTCTCGGGTGTCCAGGCGCTGGTGCGTGTGCTCCTCGATCGCCGACGCGATGATGCCCGCCGTGGTTTGAATACCGCTGGTCTGGTGTCAGGATATCGCGGCTCACCGCTCGCCGGATTCGATCTGACGATCGAGCGTGCACAGAAACTGCTGGATGAGCACCAGATTCGCTTCATCCCCGGGGTGAATGAAGATCTCGGCGCGACGATGCTGTTCGGTAGCCAGACGGCCAATCTGTTCCCCGGGGCACGCTACGATGGCGTCTTCGGCATGTGGTACGGCAAGGCTCCCGGTGTCGACCGCTCGGGTGATGTCTTCAAGCATGCCAACTTCGCCGGTACCAGCCGACGAAGCGGCGTCCTGGTCGTCGCAGGCGACGATCCCGGCTCGAAGTCTTCGACGTTGCCGTCGCACTCGGAGCCCGCACTCTACGATGCGTTGATGCCGGTGCTGGCCCCCGCGAGCATCCAGGATGTGTTGGATTTCGGCCGGTTGGGCTACGAGCTCTCGCGCTTCAGCGGTCTGTGGGTTGGCTTCAAGGTCACCAATCTGCTCGCCGACGAATTCGGTACCGCGCTTGTCGCGCCGCACCGTCCGCCGGTGATCGTTCCCGATCTCGAAATCCGTGGCCAACCGTGGCACGCATCGCAAACCCATACCCTCGGCGCACCGCGCGCGTTGGCACTCGAGCAGGAGATCTACGAGGGCCGGCTGGTGGCAGCGCGCGCCTTTGCTGGCGCCAATCGAATCGACCGGATCGCCGTCGATCCGGCGGATGCCTGGATCACCATCGCAGCTGCCGGCAAGACGTTCAGCGAGGTACGGCAGGCACTGGCGTTGCTCGATCTCAGCGATGATGTGCTGGCGCGCTATGGTGTGCGGTTGCTGCAGCTCGGCATGGTCTTTCCGCTCGATGAGAGCGTCATCAGTCGGGCAGCACGCGGCGTCGAGGAATTGGTCATCGTCGAGGAGAAACGACCGTTCATCGAGCTGTTCGCCCGTGATCTGTTCTATCACCGTGCCGATCGGCCACGGATCGTCGGCAAGCGCGATGAACAGGGGCGTACGTGCATTCCGGCGCACGGCGAGCTCGACGCCGAGCGCCTGGTGCCGTTGCTGTGCGATCGTCTGGCACAGCGCATACCGCGTAGTGCGATGCGCAACAGCGCCCGGCCGCGCACGCCACCACCGATCATTGCGCTGGCAGCCGACACACCGGTGCGTGGCGCGTATTTTTGCTCGGGGTGTCCGCACAATCGCTCGACCGTCGTACCCGATGGCGCGATTGCGATCGGCGGCATCGGCTGCCATGGGCTGGTGCATGGCATGGAGCGCAGTACCGTGGGCCTGGCACACATGGGCGGCGAGGGGGCCCAGTGGGCCGGGTTGGCTCCGTTCACCGAGCTGCCGCACGTGTTTCAGAACATCGGCGACGGGACACTGTTTCACTCGGGCTCGCTGGCGATTCGCCAGGCGATCGCTGCCGACGCCAACATCACCTACAAGATTCTGTACAACAACGCCGTCGGCATGACGGGTGGCCAGCCGGTCGATGGCACGATGAGCGTCCCGGCACTCACCCGCGCGCTCGAGGCCGAAGGCGTGCGGCGCATCATCGTCACCAGCGACGCGCCCGAGAAGTATGCCGAAGAGGAGCGCTTCGCTCCCGGCGTCGAAGTTTGGCATCGCGATCGGCTGATCGAAGCCCAGGACGTCCTGCGCACCACGCCGGGCGTGACCGTGCTGATTCACGACCAGATGTGTGCCGCCGAGCTGCGCCGCCAGC
>CAIQIY010000172.1 GCA_903871975.1 uncultured Chloroflexota bacterium
CCGAGCGCGTCGCCGCCGCATTGCGGGGCGCCGACGACGCCTTCGTGACCCTGATCAACACGCCGGGCGAGGTGATCGTGGCTGGCGCGTCGGCCAGCGTCGAACAACGCCTGACACACCTCGGAGTCGAGTGGTCACGCGCACCATTCGACCACGTGTTGCACGCCCCGCCGGCTGCGCCGTGGCGTGAGGCACTCGCCGAGTTCCACACGCTGCCGGTGGCCGACGTCGCCGACGTGCGCTTTTATTCGACGACCAGTGAGCGACCACTCGAGCTCACCAGCGCCGCACTGGCGAACGCGATGGCCGGCGCCACCGTCGAGCCATTCGACTTCGTCGCGCTGGTCGAGCGCGTCTATCACCACGGCGCACGATTGTTCGTCGAGCTCGGCCCGGGCGCGGCCTGCACCCGCTGGATCGACGGCATTCTGGGCGCACGGCCGCATGCCGCCATCGCCATCGACGAGCGCGGCGACGGCCAGACCGGCCTGGTGCGTGCGGTTGCCCGGCTGCTGGCCCACGGCGTGCCGATCGCCGAGGCCGGCCTCGCCCGGCTGAATGGCCTCGACCGCCGGCCAGCCGAGTCGGCGGCACGTGGTGGCCTGACGCGCCGCGTCGCCACCGGTGGGCACCGGATCATCGAGACGATCGCCACACCCGCGCATCGCGCGCGCTTTGGTACTGCACGGCGCCCGGCGACGCCGGTCGCGCCGGCCCGCCCCGCCCTGCCCGCACGCGTCGCCAGCCCGCCGCAAGGAGCCATCATGCCACCACGTATCCCTGGCACACCGCCGGCCACCAGCACCAGCGCGCAGGCCGGCTACCTCGCCGGGCGCAGCGATGGCCTGCGACACCTGGCCGATTCGCTGCGCCATGCCTTGCGTGATCACACTCCCGCGCAGGCGAGCCTCGTACCGGCCGCGCCGGCCGCCGCCACACGCAGCGACGTCATCTGGGACGAAGCCGATCTCGTCGAGTTCGCCGAAGGTGCCATCGCCAACGTCTTCGGCCCGGCCTACGCCGACATCGATCGCTATCCGCGCCGCGTACGGCTGCCCACCTTCCCGTATCTGCTCGTCAGCCGCGTCACGCGGCTCGAAGGGCAACTCGGCCAATATCGGCCGTGTTCGATCACCACCGAGTACGACATTCCGGTTGGCGCGTGGTATACCGTCGACGGCCAGATCCCCTGGGCGATCTCGGTCGAATCCGGCCAGTGCGATCTGCTGCTGATCAGCTGGCTCGGCATCGATTTCGAGAACCGCGGCGATCGGGTGTATCGCCTGCTCGACTGCACACTGACGTTTCTCACCGATCTGGCGCGTGAGGGCGATACCCTGCGCTACGACATCCGCATCACGTCGTTCGCGCGCAGCGGCCAGAGCCTGCTGTTCTTCTTCAACTACGATTGCTACGTGGGCGACACGCTGGTGCTGACGATGATCAATGGCTGTGCGGGATTCTTCAGCGACGACGAACTCGCCCATGGCCGCGGCGTGATCTTCACCGATGCCGAGAACCAGGCGCGGGCGAATGCCGTGCCACGCGCCTTTGCCCCACCGCTGGAGTGCCGCCGCACCAGCTTTGGCCGCGATGACCTGCTGGCGCTGAGCGCCGGCGAGCATGCGCGCGCCTTCGGCCCGGCGTATCTGCCGCGTGGGCGCAATCCCTCGCTGCGCTTGCCGCCCGAGGCAATGCTGATGATCGATCGCATCACCGATGTCGACCGCCGCGGCGGCGCCTGGGGCCTGGGCCTGGTGCTCGCGGTGAAGGATCTGCATCCCGACGACTGGTACTTCCCGTGCCACTTCAAGGACGACCAGGTGCTCGCGGGATCGTTGCAGGCCGAGGGGTGCGGCCAGTTGCTGCAGTTCTACATGCTGTTGCTCGGGCTGCAGGCCACCACGGTCGACGCACGGTTCCAGCCGATCTTCGGTTTGCCGCAGGTGGTGCGCTGCCGCGGCCAGGTGCTGCCACAGGTCGGCCAGCTGGTGTATCGCATGGAGGTCACCGACATCGGCCTGACGCCCCATCCGTTCGTCCGGGCCAACGTCGAGATCTGGCTCGGCGACCGGATGGTCGTGTTCTTCCGCGATCTCGGGTTGCAATTGATTGAGAAGGCGTGACATCGGGCTGCTCGATGTCGCGCCCATGGGAGCGACGCGTGACTGAATATGCATCACCGCGCGGCTGGCAGGGGCCGGCCGAGGCGCTGGCGTTCACCGGCGATGGTATCCGCGCCTGCCTGATGAACCTGGCCGAGCCATGCCATCTGGTGCGGCTGAACGGCCGGCTGGCGGCAACCAATCACGGCACGGCGGTCGATGCGCCGCGCGATGGGATCGAGCTGCTGGCCGTGGCGCCGCCGATCAGCGCCGAGCGGCTGGGCAGCGCGGCGTTCCGTGCCGCACATCGCGTGCGCTATGCCTATGCCGCCGGCGCGATGGCCAACGGCATCGCCTCGGAGGCGATGGTGATTGCGCTGGGGCGACAACGCCTGCTGAGCAGCTTCGGTGCCGCCGGGCTGGTGCCGACACGGGTTGAGGCGGCGATCCGGCAGATCCAGGCGGCGTTGCCGCAGGGTCCGTACGCCTTCAACCTGATCCACAGCCCGTCCGAGGAGTCTATCGAACGACGTGGCGTGGAGCTGTACCTGCGCTATGGGGTGCGCACGATCGAGGCGTCGGCGTTTCTCAACCTGACGCCGACGGTCGTGCGCTATCGCGTGGCCGGGCTGAGTACCGATCCGGCCGGCCGGATCGTGATTGGCCATCGCGTGATCGCCAAGGTGTCGCGCCGCGAGGTGGCCGAGCCATTCCTGCGGCCGGCGCCGCCCGCCATCCTGGCACAGCTGGTGAGCGCCGGCGAGATCACGCCGCGTCAGGCCGAACTGGCGGCGCGCGTGCCGATGTGCGATGACCTGACGGTCGAGGCGGACTCGGGTGGCCATACCGACAACCGGCCGCTGGTGTCGCTGTTGCCGTCGCTGCTGCTGCTGCGCGACCAGATCCAGGCCGAGTTGCGCTATGCCCAGCCGGTGCGGATCGGCGCCGCCGGTGGCATCGGCACGCCCGACTCGGCGTTCGGCGCGTTTGCGATGGGGGCCGATTATGTCGTGACGGGCTCGGTCAACCAGAGTTGTCACGAATCCGGCGCCTCGCCGCATTCGCGCGAGCTGCTGGCACAGGCCGATGTCGCCGATGTCATGATGGCGCCAGCCGCAGACATGTTCGAGATGGGCGTCAAGGTCCAGGTACTCAAGAAGGGCACGTTGTTCGCGGTACGTGCCCAGAAGCTGTATGATCTGTACCGGGCGTACGACGGCATCGAGGCGTTGCCGGCGGCCGAGCGCGCCAGCATCGAGCGCCAGATCTTCCGCCGCAATCTCGACGAGGTCTGGGAGGGCACGCGTTCGTACTTTGCCGAACGCGATCCAGAGCAGGTGCAGCGCGCCGAGGCCAATCCACGGCGCAAGATGGCGCTGGTGTTTCGCTGGTACCTGGGCTTGTCGTCGCGCTGGTCGAATGCCGGTGAAGCCGGGCGTGAGCTGGATTACCAGATCTGGTGCGGACCGTCGATGGGTGCGTTCAACGCCTGGGTGCGCGGCACCTATCTCGAGCCGGCGGCGGCGCGCAGCGTGACCGACGTGGCAGAGCAGCTGATGTTCGGTGCAGCGTACCAGGCGCGCATCATGCAGCTGCGCCTGCAGGGGGTGCCGGTGCCGGCCCAATACGCGCGCTACATGCCACAGCCATTCGCAGGCTGAGCGACGGCGGCCCGTCGCGCGGCGCGCCAGGCAGCATGACATCGCGTCTGCCTGGCGTACCACGCGCCGATCGGAGCGGGCCGAACGCCGCTCAGGCGCCTTCGTACGGTTCGAGCCAGGTCGGCGGGCCGACGGTGGTCACGCTCAGGTGCGACATGTCGTGGCCACGCGCCGCGCCGTGCCAATGCTTTTCGCCCGGCGCGACGTAGATCGTGTCGCCGGGGTGCGCCTCGCCCTGGGCGCCGTGCTCATTGCCATACCGACACACGCCGCTGACGACCAGCAGGATCTGCTCGCCGGGATGCGTGTGCCAGTGGGTCACCGCGCCGTCGGCGAAATGCACCAACGCCAGCCGGGCGCCATCGGGCTGCTGCGCATCGAGCAGCCGTTCGAGCCGGACGGTGCCGGTCGCCTCTTCGTTGGGGCTATGGCGGCGTTCAGCCGCGCGGATCAGGTGCATCGTTCCTCCTCGCCGCGCCACACCGCACGGTGGGCGCACTTCAGTCATGGGTTGCCGCCATCGAGCGTGATCACCGTATCGTCGCTGGGCAGATACCCCAGCCGCTGGGCGCGGAACCAGAGCCGCGCCGTGCCGGCGGGCGGCACGACCGGCCCAACAACCAGCCGCCAGTGGCGCGCGTCGGCCGGTGGATCGCCGACGATCGCGGCGAACGGGCTGGGCGGTTGTGCCGCACCCGGTGGGTCGTCGGTCCAGCCGATCGATGCACCGGGCGTGACACAGCGCGCCAGCAGGCTGTCGCCGACGCGTTCGAGCTGCGGCCCTGCCGTGACCGGCACCACACCATCGGGGCGCCAGCGCGCCACCAGCGTCGCCGCGTCGACGAGGCCCAGATCGCCGACATCGCGTTGCCACTCGGCCAATGCGCCACGCAACCGCTGCAGAGTCGCAGCATGCGCCGGTTCTCCCGCCAGATTCGTCGTCTCGTGTGGGTCGGTCGCCAGATCATACAACTCCTCGGCCGGCTTGGCCTGCAGCAGCCGGCGTTGCAGCGGCGTCAGCCGATCGGGCAGCTGGCCCACCGCCAGCTGGTTGGCCTCTTCGAAGTGCAGTCGGCGCAGCTCGCGCCATGTCGGCATCGCATCGGCGTACTGGTGGTGTTGCAGATATGGCCGGTCGGGATGGGCATTCCAGATGTAGCGAAAACGCCCATCACACGCCGTGCGCATGCAGTCGTCCTGCTCGTCCATGCGATCACGGTGGCCGAACACCATCGTGCGCGGCACCGCCGGTGCGTTGCCGGCGGCATCGAACATCGGCCGGGCGTGCATCGCCGGCGGCAACGCGACACCAGCCACCGTCAGCATCGTGGCGGCGATGTCCATCAGATACACCGGATCCTGGCGCACACTGCCAGCCGCGAGCATGCCGGGCCAGCGCACGATCAGCGGCTCGCGCAGCCCGGATTCGTACGGCAGGCGTTTGGCACGGGGCAAGCCGACGCCGTGATCGCTGCAGAACACCACCATCGTCCGCTCGGCCAGGCCATCGTCGTCGAGCTGGCGCAACAGCTCGCCGACCCAGTGATCCATCGCGCTGACGAGATCGGCATAGCGCGCCCAGGCCTGGCGAAACACCGGCGTGTCGGGGTAGTAGGGCGGCAACGGCGCCGCCGACGGATCATGGCGCTGCTGCGGCGTGAGCCGGGCCGTCGCGCGGGCGAACGCATCGTCGTCGAGCGCCAGTTGCGATTCGTGGGTGATCGCACCATGGAACGCCGCGAAGAATGGCTGTTGCCGATCGCGCCGATCACGCCAATGCGCCTGGGGCCCAAAGCGATCGAATGCGGTGAACGGCGTGAAGAACTGGTGGTCGGTCATGCCATTGTGGCTGCAGTGATAGCCGGCGGCGCGCAGATACTCGGTGAAACACCGTACCCCCGGTGGTGGCACGGCCTTGCTGCGCATCTGGTGCGTGCCGATCGCCGTGGGAAACATGCCGGTGATCATCGCCGAGCGCGATGGCGCACACACCGGTGCCACCGCATAGGCATGGTCAAAGCGTGTACCCTGCGCGGCCAGGCGATCGAGGTGCGGCGTGTCGGCGTACTCGGCGCCCGGCCAGACGCCACGATATGCGCCGAGATCCGGATTGATGTCGTGCGTCGTGATCCACAGGATGTTCGGTCGCTCCGATGTCATGGCAGCCCTCGCTGGAAGCGGCAACCGCTGCATCATAGCCGTGGCGACGGCACCGTGCAACCTGCGGCAGGCCCGCTGCACGCCACCACACCACGCGCCGACGTCGCGCCGCGACACTCCCGCAGTGTCGACCAGCGGCGTGCGTCAACCCGGCCCCGCTCCTGCAGCGCGGGGGCGTCCGCCGCATCGTCGGCGTGGTCCTCCACTCGCTCCCAGGGCTGATGCAACCCCGCGGAGAAGAGCGGTACCAGCCTTGCGTGTGGCCCCGCTGCGCATGCAGGGGCAACGAACCTGGCCGCGCACGTGCCGCCGCTGTCGACCGCTGGCGCTTCCGGCTCTGACGTCGC
>CAIQIY010000173.1 GCA_903871975.1 uncultured Chloroflexota bacterium
CGCTGCAGGCGGCCGGCGTGCCCGATGCCCTCGGCCGCACCTATGCGCTCTACCGCAGGCTGCTCGACGACGTCCCCTTGCCTGACCAGGTGGTGCTGACGCCGGAGTGGTTCGCCGAGTTCGTCGGCGAACGCCCGGACCTGTGCCTGATCGCCCACGTGGGCGACGAGTTCGTCGGCGCGTGCATCCTGCAGCCCGCCAGCGGCGATGCGGCGACCCTCGAGCAGCGCATCACCGGTGTCATCGCCAGCCAGCGCGGCCGGGGCATCGCCACCGCGTTGAAGTGCGCCTCGCTGGCGGCCGCACGTGCCGCCGGCTATCGCAGCATCACGACCTGGATCGAAGACAGCAACGCGCCGATGCTGGCGATCAGCCGCGCCGCCGGCTTCGGCGAACACCCCGGCCTGATCGTGTATCACCAGCCGCTCGTGGCCGATGCGCCTCACGGATCGCAGGCGCGCTGACCACCCCAGCGCCTGATGATCTCGTCGTCGAGGCTGTCAGCCGTATCACAGATCATCACCACGTAGGTTTCGAGCTCTTCCGAGTCTTCGCAGTAGGAGAACGGGATCGTCGTCGACAGGATGACCTCGTCGTCGACGCCCAGCGAAAACGCACCGATCGCCAGGGCTTCGTTCTGCTGCAACAGAAACCGGGCACACTCGGCGTCCACCGTGGCGCCGGCGACGACGCTGGCACTGATGATCAGCAGCGCGTCCTGCTCCTCGGCGCCGCCGTCGGACTCCCACGAGAAGGGGGCAACTTCGATCTCGACGTAGGCCGAACCGTAGGACACGCCGAAGATCGGTGCCTCGTCGTCGAGCTCGAACTCCATGCCGACTTCGGCGCTGGCGGCGATTTCGACCATCCACTGCTTGACACGGTGATACGCACGTTGTTGGGTCGGGGTATCGAAGTTCATGGTGTCTGGCATGGCCTCTCTGTGTGCGGTCCGAACCGCGCTGCCCGCGGTGAGTCTACCACACTTCGCCGGGCAGTCGGCGTGGTATAGTAGCGGTGGCAGGCGCATGGGGGGGGCGACGATGAGCGAGATGGATGACGCCACGGCGGCGCAGGTGCTGGCATTGATCCGTGCCGAGGTTCGGCGCCGGGCGCTGCGGCCAGCCGACGACGCGTCGGTCGATCAGCAAGGGTTGCGCGATGCACTCGACGACATCGAGCTGCACCGGGTCGTGAGCGCACACTGGCCGCTGGAGGCGCGCAGCCCCGCCGGCCGGCTGCTGGTCGTCGCACAGAAGGTGGTGCGTCGCAGCCTGGCGTGGTACATCAATCCGATCGTCGAACAGCAGAACCGCTACAACGACGCAGTCGCCCGCGCGTTGCGGGCGCTGGCCGACGCGTATCGCGACGCGGCGCAGGCACCGGCGCCCGCCGATTGGCCGCCGCCGGCGGCGCCCGACGCCGTGCCGCGCGAAGCTGCAGCGCTGCAGCGCGCGATCGCCGAACGTGCCGCCGATGAACCACCGGCAGCGTTCGCCGAACTGGCGTTGGTGCCGGCACTGGCCCAGGCGCGCCAGGCAGCCGAGGTCAGCGCCCATCTGCCGCTCGATGGCACCGGTGCCTTCGCCACGCTGCGCGCCACGGTGCAACGCGGCCTGCGGCTCGCGCTGCGCTGGCTGATCAACCCGATCGTCGAGCAGCAGAATCGGGCCAATCACGCGATCCACGCCGCGCTGGCCGCGCTGATGCAGCACGACGATGCCGTGCGCGCCAGCATGGCGGCGCGCCGTGCCACACGACGCCCACGACCATGAGCGCTGCGCCGATCATCACCATCGTCATCCCGTGGTACGGCCCCGACACCGCCGGCGGCGCCGAGACCCAGGCGCGGCAGCTGGTGCAGGCGCTCCACGCCGCCGGTGTACCGGTGATGGTCTGGAGCACCACCGGGCGCGACGCATTTCATCCATTCGTCGACTACTATCCCGCCGGCGAGCAGCGCGTCGACGGCGTCGTCGTGCGGCGGTTCGCCATCGAACCACCGGCCGGCGATCCGGCACCGCCGGCAGTCGTGCGGCGCGCGGGCGCCGTGCCGACGGCATGGGCGGCCTTCCCCGAGCACGAACGGCGGCTGCTGGCGTCGCTGCCCGGCAGCAGTGCGCTGCTCGAGGCGCTCGCGACCGCGCCAGCACACCACCGGTTCGTCTTCATGCCCTACCCCTTCCCCACCACATTCTGGGGCATCGCGCTCACGCGTGGCACGGGCGCGCTGCTCCCCTGCCTGCACGACGAGCCCTACGCCCACTACGCCAGCTACCGCACGATGTTCGGGCACGCCAGCGTGATCCTCGCCAACAGCCCGGCCGAGCGGGCGCTGGCGCTGCGCCTGTACCACCTCGATGCGGCACGCGTCGTCGTCGCCGGCGAAGGCATCGACCTCACGCCGCGGGGCGACGGTGCGGCGTTTCGCCGCGAGCGCGGGCTCGCCGGCCCGCTGCTGCTGTACGCCGGGCGGCGCGACGC
>CAIQIY010000174.1 GCA_903871975.1 uncultured Chloroflexota bacterium
ATCGCCAGCGCCTCGGCGGCGCCCAGCCCGTTGCTGCCGGGGATCGAGGCGCCGCCGATGTGCATCATCACGACCATGCCACGCGCTTGGGCCCACTCGACCATCGGCCGTGCGTCGACGGGGCGATAGATGCCCGACAGGCCGACTTCGCCGACGACGCGCACGCCGCCGCGCTGGAGTTCGTCGAAGTCGGCTTCGACCAGGCCGGGCTCGAGGATGACTGAACCGCCCAGCACTTTCACGCCGCCGGGGCGATGCGCTGCCCAGGACTTGGCGGCGACGATCGCCAGCGCACGGGTGCCGAGCGGGTCGCGTGGCCGACCGGGCAGATGGACCTCGCCGGCGGAGATGATGCGCGTGACCCCGCCGTGCAGACCGCTCTCGATGAAATTGACCATCAACTGCCGCGGCGTGAAGTCGCCCAGCACCGGGTGGGTATGCGAATCGATCAGCCCTGGCCAGACATCGGCGCCATTGGCGTCGACCACGCGCTCGATGCCGTTGGTGTCGACGGTGGTGGCGTGGCCGATCGCGGCGATGCGCCCACCACGGATGACCAGCGTGTCGCCGTCGGCGAGTGGCGCCGTCAGATCACCGGTGACGATCTGACCGATGTTGCGGATCACCAGATCAGCCATCACGCCTCCTCGGTTCGCGTCAACTGCTGCAAGACCCACTCGAGCTCGACGACGGCGCCGTAGTGGGTGTCGATGTCGTACAGGCTCGAGGCTTGCTCGCGCTCGCTCGTCGCGCCGACACATGCTTCGGGAACCAGCACATCATAGCCCAGAAAGAATGCGTCGTGGGTCGTCGAACGCACGCAGATGTTCGTCACGACCCCGGTGATGATCAGTGTGCGCACCCCGAACTGTTGCAGGGTGGCGTGCAGCGGGGTACGAAAGAAGCCACTGTAGGTGTGCTTCGGCATGATCACATCGTCGGGGCCGGGACGCAGCGCATCGACCACCTGGGTACCCCAGGTGCCCTTCAGGCAGTGCACGATCCGCTTGCGGAATTCGGGGTCGGTGACATCGTCGTGTTCGTCGCGCAGCCAGATGACCCGCGAGCCAGCGGCGTGGGCGGCGTTCACCAGGCGCTGGATGGGCCCATACAGCGCCCTGCCGCTCTCGAGGACCATCAATCCGCCGTCCTCGAGAAACTCGTTGATCATGTCGACGACGATGACCGCCGTCGTCGCCGGGTCGAAGCGGGCTTCGATCGCCTGCCGATGCTCGGAAAATGGCCGCGGGGTCGCCAGCTCGTCGCTCATGCTTACCTCCCTGATGCGCCGTCACGCGCCGTTGCTCACGCCGTCGCCGGCGTTCCACCTCGATAGCGGGCTACAAATGTCTGGGTGAGGACATCGACGATGCCCAGATCGGTGATGCGGATGAACGGTGCGACCGGCAGTGCCAGGCTTGAGATCGCCAGCACCGGCGATGTGCCACCCAGGCCCTGGGCGCGGCCCAGCTGGTTGAACTGCCGAACCTCGGCGGCGACGACTTCGACGTTCTCGGCCGACATCAACCCGGCGACTGGCAAGCGCACCTGCGCGACGACGGCGCCATCGCGCACCAGCGCCGCGCCACCGCCGAGCGCTGCGACTGCCTGCACGGCGCACAGCATCTCGGCGCGGCTGCGGCCGGCGACGATCAGGTTGTGGCTGTCGTGGGCCACGGTGGTCGCGATCGCGCCGGTGTGCAGCCCGAGGCCACGCAGCAGTGCCGTCGCCGGCGGGTGGCGCTGGCCATGGCGCGGAATCACCGCCACAAACACCAGGCCATCGGGCAATGGCTCGGCGCACTGGCCGGCGCTGAATGGCACGGCCAGCGTCGCGAGTCGGGTGGTGCGTTTGGCGTCGATCTCGATGATCTGCAGCTCGGTCGGACCAGCGGCGCCTGCGAGCGTGATGCCCAGGTCATGGGCATCGAGCGGCGCGAGGTGCACCGTGTTCTCCAGCGGCGGTGGCACCGGATCGTCCACGGCCACACACAATGCGCCATCGCGGGCGACCACCTGGCCGCCAGCCAGCACGATGCGGGCATCGACGCGCTCGAGCGATCCGAGCAGCACGATGTCGGCGAGCTTGCCCGGCGCGATGGCGCCGAGCTCGTGCAGGCCGAAGCGTTGCGCGCCGGCCAGTGTCGCGAAGCGGATCGCCAGCGCCGGCGCGACGCCGTGCTCGATCAGCACGCGCACACCGCGATCCATGTGTCCGCGGTCGAGCAGATCCGCCGGATCGATGTCATCGGTGCAGACGGCGACGTTCCATGGATGTGGCACATCGTCGAGCGCCCGCGCCAGCTCGCTCGCCGTACGGCGGAACGTGTTCTCGCGCGCATAGATCCACATGCCGTTGCGCAGCTTCTCGACCATCTCGGCAGCACTGCGCGACTCGTGGTCCGAATCGACGCCGGCCGCCAGATACGCGGCCAGTTCGCGCCCACCGACCAACGGCGCATGCCCCTCGAGGGTCGTGCCGGCGGCATGGCCGGCCGCGACGACTGCCGCCATGCGCGCTTCCTGGGCGATCACGCCCGGGTAATCCATCAGCTCGGCGATGCCGATCACGCGCGGCAGCTGCAGCATCTCGGCGATTGCTGCAGCATCGAACGTCGCACCAGCCGTCTCGCAGCCGGGCACCGCCGGCACACACGACGGCACCGTCACGTACACCCGCAGCGGCAAGCCTTCGCTGGCGGCCAGCATGTACTCCACGCCGGCGCGGCCCGTCACGTTGCCGATCTCGTGGGGGTCGATCACGACCGTGGTGGTGCCAAACGGCAACACCCCACGGG
>CAIQIY010000175.1 GCA_903871975.1 uncultured Chloroflexota bacterium
CCCAGGCCCGCTTCGATCTCGACGCGCACCAGGATGCGACTGCCGGCTTCGACTGCCGCAGCGCTCAAGCCCCGCGCGCCCACCACACTATCGACGCCCACAATCAACCGGCAACGCTGCGCCAGCGCTGCCGCGTGGCGCCATTTGATCGGGCCCATGATCGGATACGCCACAAACACATCGGTGATGCCGGCATCGACGAACACCTCGGCTTCCGACAGTTTGGCAGCCGTGATGCCGACCGCGCCGGCGTCGATCTGTCGCTGCGCGATCAGCGGCGATTTGTGGGTCTTGATGTGGGGGCGCAGCGTCGAGCCAGCCGCGGTGACCCGTGCTTGCCACGTCGCGATGTTTGACTCGAGACGATCGAGATCGATGAGCAGGCATGGCGTGTCGAGTTCATCGATCGTCATTCCAGGCTGTGGTCCGGACACGTTCGTGCTCCCCTCCAGTAGATGATCGCCATACCAGCGGCGCCGTGCACCGTCGCACCGGCCCGCTCCGCATCGCCGCCTCGTCGCGGGTATGCCGGGCGTGCGCCGCATCGCGCCGCCCGACATCGGTTCGCCACCCGGTCACATCGCTGGCCAGGTGGGTGGATCGAGCAGCCGCTCATCGTCAATCGTCACCGCCCGGACTGCGTCGCAGGTCGTTGCATCGAGCGGCCCGGCTGCGGCGAACCCGAGGGCATCGTCGAGTTCGCGCTGGTGTGCCGTGCCGACCAGCGCCGCGCTCACGGCGGGATGCGCCAGGACATACCGATACGCCAGTTCGGGCAAGCCGATGCCTGACTGCCCGGCGATGGCGGCGAGCTGCTGCGAGGCCTGACGCAATGGTGCGAGTGCTTCGGGGAGCCATGCCGCGCGGTGTGTCAGCACACCCTTGAGCAATACCGATCGCACCACGATCGCGACGCCCGCGGCCGCGGCGCGTGGCAGCACGCGCGCCTCGGGGCGGCGGTCGAGCAGGTTGTAGGCGATTTGCAGCACGTCGCAGCGTGGATCATCCAGTGCTGCGAGTGCCGCTGCCTCGCCGTAGGTGCTGGCGCCGATCGCACCGATCACGCCGGCGCGACGGTAGTCGTCGAGCACGCCGAGTGCGACGCCTTGGTGCAATACCGCGACGCTGGCCGAGTGCAGCAACACGACATCGAGCCGTTCGCGCCGCAGCAACGCCCGGCTCGTCGCGAGCGACTCCTCGATGGTCCGGCGTATGGCATCGGCATCGCCATCCTCGGCGAAGCTGACCTTGGTCGCCAGGACGTACGCATCGTGGCGCGCCGCCAGTGCCTCGCCGATGATGCCCTCGGCAGCGCCGTAGGCTCGGGCGGTGTCGATCAGGCGAACACCACGGTCGAGCGCAGCGTGCAGCAGCGCAGCGGCCACTGCACGGCTCGGCTGGCGATGGTCGCCGCTCGGAATGCCATAGTCGAGCCCCAGCTCGACGGTACCCAGCGCGATCGGCGTCACGCGTATGCCGGTGCGCCCCAGGATTCGTTCATGCATCATCGCTCACCAGAGTGTCCAGCCACCGTCGACCTGCAGGTTCTGGCCGACGACGTGGGCCGAGGCGTCGGAGGCCAGGTACACCACCGCGCCCTTCAGATCGGTGTCGTTGCCGCTGCGCCCATCGGGCGACATCGCCAGATAGCGCGGCTCGAAGACTGGATTGGCCGCGCCGGGACGCCAGAATCCACCCGGCGTGATGCAGTTCACCCGTACCCCATCGCGCGACCAGGTCGTGCCGAGGTAACGCGTGAGTTGGATGACGCCCGCCTTGGCGACGCCGTAGGCCACCGG
>CAIQIY010000176.1 GCA_903871975.1 uncultured Chloroflexota bacterium
CGGTGCGCTCGGGGGCGGCGACCACTGCAACGCATGTCTGGCGAGGTTCACGGCGCACCCGTCGCTGCCAACGCGCGCATCGGGCGGCACACGTGGGCCATACTGCAGCGCCCAACGGCTTGCACCAGCGTCGTGCCCGCAGTATGATCGCCGCATGCACGAACCGCACCTGCTCGGCATTGATGCTGGCACCACCAACTGCAAGGCATTCCTGTTCGACGCGACCGGGCAGATCGTCGCATCGACGCACGCACCGACGCCGATCCGGCGCCCACAGGCAGGCTGGGCCGAGCACGATGCCGACGAGCTCTGGCAGGTCGTCGCCGGGCTGGTGCAACACATCACCGCGGCCAGCCCAACGCGGCTGATCGCCGGAGTCGCCGTCGCCAGCATGGCCGAGGCCGGCGTGTTGGTCGATGCCGACGGACGTGCGCGGTCACCGATGATCGCGTGGTTCGACGCGCGCCCCGCAGCATGGTGCGAGCGCTGGGTCGCCACGCACGGGCGCGAGGCCACCTACGCCATCGCCGGCGTCGCCCCGCGGCCCATCTTCGGCGCGTTCAAGCTGCAGTGGCTACGCGACGAGTTGCCCGACGCGTATCGCGCTGCCACGCACTGGCTGCATGTCGCCGACTACCTGGCGTTTCGCCTGTGCGGCGTCGCGGCTACCGATTATTCGCTGGCGACGCGCAGCATGCTGCTCGATCAGCGCAACCGTCGTTGGTCCGACGAACTGATCGACCGTGCGGGGCTGCGCCGTGAGCTGTTCGCGCCGCTGCAGCCGGCCGGCACACACCTCGGAACCGTCCATCATGCCGCTGCGGCCGCGACCGGCCTGCCGGTGGGGACACCGGTCGGCGTCGGTGGACATGACCACGTATGTGGCGCGTTGGCGGCCGGCGTGGTCGCTCACGGCGCCTGCCTCGATTCGATGGGCACGGCGGAGTCGGCGTTCGTCGCGACGGAAGCCCCCTTGCTGGAGCGGCTGACGGCGAGCGCCGAGGTCAATCTGGGGAGCCACGTGGTCCGCGACCGGTGGTATCTCATGCGTGGCGTGTCGAGCGCGGGCGCGTCGATTGCGTGGGCCGGCCGATTGCTGGCTGGCACCAGCGAACCCGCCCATGTGGCACTCGAGCGGCTGGCGCACGCGGCGGCACCGGGCGCCGGCGGCGTGCTGTTCCTGCCGCGCATCACCGGCGGCGAGCGCGGTGGCTTCATCGGCCTGAGCGCCGACACCAGCGCGCCACAGCTGGCGCGGGCGGTGTACGAGGGCCTGGCGTACGAATGGCGCCGTTGCCTGGGGCTGCACGAGGCCGCGCTCGGTGCTACCGCCGGATCCATCACGGTGATCGGCGGCGGCGCCCGCTCGGCATTATGGGTCCAGATCAAAGCTGATGTGCTCGGACGATCCCTCTGGCTGCCCGACGTCAGCGAATCGGTCGCACTGGGCGCCGCATTGCTCGCCGGCATGGCCGCCGGCGTCTACGCCGATGCCGCCACCGCCATGGCACAGGTCGTCCGGCGCGGCCGGACCGTCGAGCCTGATCTGACGGCTCATCGCATGCATGACGATCGCTACCACCGTGGATATCTCCCACTGCATCCGGCATTGATGCCGTTGCATCGCGCACTCACAGACTGACACCCCAGGAGGCGAGCGACGATGATCATCCTGCATCTGGCACCCGAGGCACGCTGGCTGGCATGGCCCGATGACGCCGACTACCTGCCAGCCGAGTATCCGAACGACGGGTTTGTGCATTGCACGGCGGGCGATGCGCTGTTGCTGGCCGTCGCCAACCGCTACTACCGCGGCCATGCAGGCGCGTTCGTCGCGCTCAGCGTCGATGTTGCGCGCCTGACGGTACCACCGCGCTGGGAAGCGCCCGCCGATGGGCTGGCCGAGCACTTCCCGCATGTGTATGGTGCCATCGACCGTGTGGCGATCGTGGCGGTGCGGCGTGCCGAACGCGCCGCCGATGGCACATTCGTCGGGCTGGGCGTACCGCTCGGCGCCACCCGCTAGCGCCACCCGGCCGAAAGGGGGCTGCCTACCCCAGTCCTCGCCGATCGCGGCGTGGCGTTACGCTGCTGCACCCGATCGTGCGGTCAACGCGATGAGGATGGCGCCGACCGTCACGCCGACGGTGCCGCCGCCGAGCAGCAGCGGCACCGTCACCACATCATCGGCCTGCGGCACCCCACACAGCGCCGCCCAGATGACCTCGGGGGCGCGGCGCATCTGCTCGAGGTCGCGCACGGTCAGCAGACCGAACGCCAGCAACGTCGCGCCAAACCCAAGTGCCAGCGCTGCGCCAATCGGCAGCAGGGGCGACATACGCTCATGCGACATCACGCGCTCCCCCTTCGTCGGTCACTGCAGCGGCACCGGTGATTCGGGCCGGAATCCGGGCACATTGAACCCATTCACCAGATCGAGCGTCTCGGCGAACAGCGGCCCCCACGCTACCAGCGCGAGGAACAGCATCAAGCCGAGCCACAGCCCCCAACGCTCGAACCACAACGGCGAGCCGTCGCTGCTCCCGGTGGTGATCGGCCCATCCTCGTTCACCGGCGCACGCGAGAAGAACAGCGTACCGATGATGTTGATGAACAACAACACCGAGCTGATCAGCAGGATCACACCGGCAATCGCCGCGCTGTTGAGCCAGGTCGCCGCTTCGGGGCTGATGTAGCCCGAACCGGCCAGATCGGCACGCCGTGGAATGCCGAGGATGCCTGCTGCCCCCATGCCATGGCCAAAGATCAGCATGCCGACCAGCCAGGTGTAGATCTGCGCCAATGCGATCGGCCGACTGAACAATGCACGGCCGCGAATGAGTGGTAGGATCCAGTAGGCGATTGCAATATAGGTGAGCGTGATCGCGCCCGCCAGCGTCATGTGAAAGTGTCCTGGCACCCAGGCAGTGTTGTGCAGCGCGATGTTCAGCGTCAGTGATGCGTGAATCAGGCCGCTGAACCCGCCGGCGATGAACAGGATCATGCCGGCGAGCTGCGCCGCTACCACCGGATTGCCCCAGTCCTGACGCACCAGCCAGCCGAGCGGTCCCCGGGCGCCACGCGACCGGCCGGCGCGCTCGAGCACGGCACCGATGTTGAATGCCGTGAGGAAGCTCGGCACCGCGACGACAAAGGTCAGGATCGTGTGGACACCCTTCATCGCGGCGCTCACACCCGGATCCGAGAACAGGTGATGGGCACCCACCGGAATCGAGAAGATCATCAGCATCAGAAAGGCAACGCGTGCCAGTGGATCGCTGAACAGCTGACTGCCAGTCTGGCGCGGCAGCATCGTGTACCACGAGATGTACGCCGGGATCAGCCAGAAGTACACCAACGGATGCCCGAAGAACCAGAACAGTGCCCGCGCCATCTGCGGATCGGTGTGCGTGATCCAACCCAGCGACAATGGCAACAGCATGAACAACACTTCGACTGCCACGCCGATCGTCGCCACACACCACATCACATAGTTCGCCAGTGTGGCAAACACGGCCAGTGGCACCCGCTCGCCGGGGTGATCGGCGCGCCACTGCGCGTACGTGAGGAAGATGTTCGCCGTGACAACCCAGGTCCCGACGACCAACAGTACCAGACCGATGTAGAACGTCGGGTGGGCGACCAGCGATGGGTAGAAGGTATACAGCACGTTTGCCTGGTTCGAGGCAATTGCGTACAGTACCAGCGATAGCCCGACGAACATCATGCCAAACGCACCCCACGCCAGCCCACGACTATACATGGGCCGTTCGAGCGAGCGCTGCGTGACGAAGTAGCTGAACCCGACGATGAAGAACGTCGTGAAGAACAGCGCGTTGATCACCCCGTGAATCGTGAGCGCCTGATAGTAATAGGTGAAGACCGGAATCTTCCAGTCGGGCAGTGCCTCCATGAATGCCGGCGATCGGCGAAATGTCTGGAACGGTCCCATCAGGATGCCGATCGAGAGCGCCGCAAGCGCGGTGATGATGTGTGCACCGATCAGCGTGCGTTCACTCGCGAGCATCGCCAGGCTGGGGAACGACAGCGGCGCGGGGCGTCGCTGCGGCAGCGATTGGGCAGCCTGCATTGCGGCTCCTCCTCACTCTACGATGATGGCGGCGACCATATTGGCATGTGCCGGGCCACAATACTCGTGGCAGATGATGTGATATGTGCCGGGACGATTGAAACGCACCGTCGTGCTGGCGATCTGGCCCGGCAACAACATCAGGTTGGCGTCGTGCCCCTCAATGAAGAACCCGTGGGTCACGTCCTCGCTGGTCACAAAGAACGTCACTTGCGCACCGCGCGGCAGCCGAACCTCGGCAGGCTCACCCTTGCCCTGCCCCAGATCGAAATTCCACATCTTCGCAACGATATGCATGTCATATCGGCCTGCACCGAGGTCGCTCAACCCAGGCGTCGCGAACTCGGTCTCCGCCAATGCGCGCGGGTCGACCCGACCGACCGGGCTGGGTAACTGGACCCGAAAGACCACCACGCTGACGAACAGCGCGGCCATGAATACGCCGAGCATCGCGGTGACTGCGATGATCCAGTAGCGCTCCAGGCGATCAATATGCATGCCATCACCCCCCACGCTCGATGACGACGATGAACCACAGGTATGCCCAGTAGATGGCATAGCCCAGGAGCATCAACAGCACGAAGATCAGCGTGCCCCGTGGCTCAAACCCTTCGTGCTCCACGTCCGGCATCCCCTCGGCAGCCGGGCTTTCGCTGCGCCGATCGGTCATTGCGTCCGTCCTCCCTTCAGCGTCGACCTGTACCGCGCCATCCTACGGCGGGCATGTGCGAGCAGCGTGACGACGCGACAACGCCGCGTGGCGATCGGGCAACGCAGTGCTGTGGTACACTGGGTCGATCGATCGCAGAGCAAGGAGACAGTCGTGTCAGAACCCCAGCAGATCCCACGTCGCGACGAGATTCCCACCGAGTACACCTGGGATCTCACGACGGTCTATCGAGATGATGCGCATTGGCAGGCGGCGTTGGCCGCGCTCGAGCAGCAGCTCCCGGCACTGGCGGCACGCGAGGGCCAGGTGGCGGCCAGTGGTGCCGCACTGCTGGCCACACTCCAGGCGCGCGATGCCGTGCTGCAGCAGCTGTGGCAGATCTATGTCTACGCCGAGCGGCGCCACGACAGCGATACCGGCGAGGCGGTTGGCCAGGCACTCAGCCAGCAGGCCGGTAGCCTGGTGGCGCGCGTGCTGGCGGCGCTGGCGTTCATCGAACCCGAAATCCTCGCCGCCGACGAGGCCGATATCGCCACGTGGCGACACGAGTCGCCTGAGCTGGCAGTGTACGGTCGCGAGCTCGATCAGCTGATGCGCCGCCGCGCCCATGTGCGCTCGGCCGAGGTCGAGGCGTTGCTGGCCGAGTTTGGTGATGTCGCCCGCGCGCCCAGCGACATCGTGTCGGTGCTCACCAATGCGGATCTGACGTTTCCGACGATGACCGACGAGCATGGCCAGACCATCGCGATCTCGCATGGGCGCTATGGCCGCCTGCTCAAGAGCACGGATCGCCGGGTGCGTCGCGATGTGTTCAAAGGGTACTACGCCGGCTATCAGGGGATCCGCAATACCCTCGGTACGGCACTGGCAGCCCACGTGCGGGCACAGGTCCTGGGTGCCCGGGTGCGCGCACACGGCTCAGCGCTCGAGGCAGCGCTGTCGGCTACCGAGATTCCGGTCGACGTGTATCACAACCTCATCCGGACGGTCAACGCCAATCTGCCGCGTCTGCATCGCTACGTGGCCCTGCGACAGCGAATCATGCAGCTCGATGAGGTGCGCATCTACGACTTGTATGCACCGCTCGCCGCCGAGGCCGAGCTCACGGTGTCGTACGAGGAGGCACAGCAGATCGCCCTGGCCGCCTTCGCCCCACTGGGTGCCGAGTATGTGGCAGCCGTCGAACAGACCTTCCGCAGTCGCTGGATCGATGTGTACGAGAATGTCGGCAAGCGCAGCGGTGCCTACAGTGATGGTTCGTATACCACTGCGCCATTCATTCTGCTCAACTACCAGAATCGCCTCGATGATCTGTTTACGTTGGCACATGAGCTCGGCCACTCGATGCACTCGTACTTCACGCGCCGCACCCAGCCGTTCGTCTATGGCGACTACACGATCTTCGTCGCCGAAGTGGCATCTACGCTCAATGAAGCGCTGTTGACCGACTACTTGCTGCGCACGCGCGATGATCCGGCGCTGCGGCGCCATTTGTTGGTGCAGCAGCTCGAGGACATCCGCACGACGCTGCTGCGCCAGACGATGTTCGCCGAGTTCGAGCTGGCGATGCATCAGCGTGCCGAGGCTGGCGAACCACTGACGGCCGAAAACCTGAGTCAGCCGTATCGCGAACTGGTCGCCCGCTATCACGGGCCACAGGTGGTTCTCGACGATGAGATCGCGCTGGAATGGGCGCGCATCCCGCATTTCTATTACAACTTTTATGTCTATCAGTATGCGACCGGGCTCGCTGCAGCGCTCGCGCTCAGCGATCAGATCCTCGCCGAAGGCGCGCCGGCTGTCGCGCGGTACCTGACGTTCCTCAGCAGCGGCTCATCGCAGCCACCGATCGAGTTGCTGCGCGCCGCCGGCGTCGACATGCGCTCACCCGCACCGATCCAGGCAGCGCTCGACCGCTTCGACCAGCTGCTGGACCGTGTCGCCGAGGCGTTCGGCGTAGCCTGAGGTCACGGGCACGACGCGGCGCCGTCGGGTGTGCGCCGCGTCTGTCGCATGATCACGGATCATGCGCCGTCGGCATCGGCTGGGTGATTGGCGCCACGCTCGTGACCAGCGCGATGTCGCACCGCAGCACCACCGTCGGCTCTCCTCCGGCGCGCGTCGCTCAGGCGCGGGGCATCGTCGCAAGCAGACGCGCCAGGGCTGCCACCAGCCGATCGGCATCATCCGGGCTGGTATACGCCTGGACCGACAGGCGCACGAACAGCTGGCCTTGCCAGCGGATGGTGGGGATCTCGATCCGATCGTGCTGCCACAGTTGCTCGAGCGCCGGTTCGAGCGCCGACGGGAGCGGCAGCACACACATCTGGCTCCACCACGCAGGATCATCGGGGCAGATCGCAGGCATACCCGTCAGCTCGCTCACCCGCTGCCGCGTCTGTGCCGCCAGCTGGTGGCACGCGGCACGCACGGCCGGCCAGTCGTGACGCTGCTGGAACGCGATCGCCTCGGGCACGGCCAGATAGGCCGCCGGATCACTGGTGCCAACATATTCGACATGGTCGAGAAAGCGTGATTCCCGAGGGGCGATAGCGCGCCAGCCCCAGCTGACCACCAGCGGCTCGATGGCGTCCTGGTGCTCGCGGCGTACGTACAGGAAGCCGGCGCCCTTGGGGGCGCACAGCCACTTGTGACAGTTGCCGCCATAAAAATCCGCATCGATCTCCGCCAGATCCAGCTCGATCTGACCAGGCGCATGGGCGCCGTCGATCACCGTGAGAATGCCTGCAGCACGCGCGCGGCGGCAGATGTCTGCCACTGGCAGCAGCAGCGCCGTCGGCGACGTGATGTGACTCAACGCGATCACCCGGGTACGCGGTGTCACCCCCTGCCAGAACTCCTCGACGATCGTCGCAGCATCACGAAACGGCAGCGACAGCGGTTGCACCACCAGGCGTGCGCCGCTGCGCTCCAGCGTGTACTGCCAGGTGCGATCGATGGCACCGTATTCGTGGTCGCTGGTGAGCACCTCGTCGCCAGGCTGCAGCGTGATCGAGCGGGCCGCCACATTGAGCGCATACGTCACATTGGGCACGAAGACGACATCATCGGCAGCGACGCCGAGCATCCCCCCCAAGGCCGCGCGTGCCGTCGCCAGGCGCTCGCGCAATCGCCGGCCGATGAACTCGACCGGCTGTGCCTCGAGTTCGCGCTGCCAACGCTGATACGCGTCGAAGACCGGTCGTGGGCAGGCGCCAAAACTCCCATGATTGAGGAACGTTACATCGCGGCGGAGCATGAACTGCTCGGCCACACCGGGGACCGGGAGGGTCACCATGGTCGCTCATCCTCTCTGTGGCGCGTGGCGCGCCGAGCCGGTGCCGGGTCACCCCGGCGCACGGCCATCATCGCATGCTGCGCATCCTAGCATGATCGGGCCGGTGGCGTGCATGGAGTGCACGCTACCGTCATCCGGCGATGCGCTGCGCGAGCTCGTGGGCGGCGACGCGCTCTTGCCGCATCGTATCGCGATCACGCACCGTTACCGTCTGATCCTCGAGCGTCTGGAAATCGACGGTGATACACCACGGCGTACCGATCTCGTCCTGTCGGCGATACAGTTTGCCGATCGCGCCGGTGTCGTCATATACGATGCGGGCGCTCGTCGCCTGCTGTAGTGCCCGGCGAATGCCCTGCGCGGCGGCAACCAGTCCATCGTGGTTGCGCTTGAGCGGAAACACCGCTGCGCGCACCGGCGCGAGGTGCGGGCGCAAGCGCAGCAC
>CAIQIY010000177.1 GCA_903871975.1 uncultured Chloroflexota bacterium
GACACGCTGGCAGCCTGGCATATCGGCATGGCAACCTGGCGCGGGCAGCGGCGCAATCTCAACCGCACCAGCATCGGTGTGCTGGTCGAGCCGTCGGATCCACCCAACCCGGCGCAACAGCGTGCCGTCAGCTGGCTCATGCGCCGCCTGCGACGGCGCTACGCCCTGTCGAGCAGCGATGTCCTTGCGGTGACGCCACCAACGGCGAAAGGAACCACCCTGTGAGTGACCACACGATCTACCAGCTCATCGGCGGCGACGCCACCATCGAGCGCCTCGTCGAGCAGTTCTACGCCCGCGTCGAAGCCGATCCAGTGCTGCGGTCGATGTTCCCCGCCGACCTCGCCCCGGGGAAGCGCCATCAGTACCTGTTCATTCGCCAATATTTCGGCGGCCCGAGCGAGTACGCCGAACAGCGCGGCCATCCGCGGTTGCGGATGCGCCACGCACCGTTCGCGATTGGTCAGCGCGAGCGCGACGCCTGGCTCGGGCACATGCTGGCCGCCATCGACGACGTCGGCATCGCCGAACCGGCACGCAGTGCGATGCGCGACTACTTCGCCCGTGCGGCGACCCACATGATCAACCACAGCGACCCCATGCCCGGCAGGATCGCCCTGGACGGCGCGTGACGCCGTGCCCTGCCGGCGCAGCAATGCGACCCGCAGCCCTGCCGCAGCACATCGAGTGCGCGTAGCCGGACGACATCGCGCTCCATCACCCGCCGGGCTGCTCCAGCGCAGCCCGCTGCTCCAGCGCGCGGCGCGCCGCATCCTGCGACGCCGCCTGTTTGCTCGACCCGCTCCCCACACCCAGCACCTGCTCTCCCAGATGCACCTCGATGGTGAACGTCCGCTGGTGGTCCGGCCCCGATGTGCCGACCGTTCGGTAGCGCGGCGTCTGGTTCAGGCTACGCTGGACGTCCCGCTGCAGCCGGCTCTTGAAATCGTCGGCGCGTGCGTCGTCGACGGTGCCAATCACGGCCATGTGCTGGCGTAGCCGTGGCTCAAGGAATGTGCGGGCACCAGCCAGGCCGTGGCTCTGATAGATGGCACCGATCAGTGCCTCGAAGCCATCGGCGAGGACGTTGTCGTTGTCGCGGGCACCACCACGCTCGGCGCCGCGGCCGATCCGCATGAAGGCGCCGAGACCGAGCGCACGTGCATGGTCGGCGAGCATCGTCGTGCGAATCAACGCGGCACGCATCTCGGTGAGCTGGCCTTCATCGGCAGCCGGATACGCCTGATACACCAGCTCGGCAGCGATGACACTCAGCACGGCATCACCGAGGAACTCGAGCCGCTCATTGCTCGCTGGCACGCCGGACGCATGTTCGTGCATGAACGAACGATGCACCAGCGCTTGCGTGATGCACGTTGTGTCATCGAATGCCAAGCCGATGCGCTCAAGCAAGGTCGCCAACGCGGCCATCAACGCCTCACTGCTCGGAGCGGAGCATCACGCCACATAGCGCCGAATCACCAACGAAACATTGTGCCCACCAAATCCGAACGAATTGCTCAGGGCCGTATCGATGCGGCGTGGCCGTGGCACATTCGGCACGTAATCCAGATCACACTGCGGATCGGGGGTCTGCAGATTGATCGTGGCCGGCAGCAGTTCGTTGCGGATGGCCAGCACCGTCACGATCGCTTCGATCGACCCGGCAGCGCCCAGCAAGTGGCCAAACTGCGACTTGTTCGAGCTCACCGGCACGTGCGGCGCGCGGTCGCCGAGCAGCCCCTTGATCGCCTGGGTTTCGGCGATGTCGCCGATCGGCGTACTGGTGCCGTGGGCATTGATGTAGTCGATGTCGGCGGGATCCAGGCCGGCATGCTGCAACGCCGTGCGCATCGCGCGCAACGCCCCCTGGCCACCCGGCAACGGCTGCGTCACGTGATAGGCGTCCGCCGACAAGCCGTAGCCGACGAGTTCGGCGAGGATGGGCGCACCACGGCCGAGCGCATGCTCGAGCGACTCGAGCACGACCACCGCCCCACCCTCGGCCAGCACAAATCCTTCGCGTGTCGCATCAAACGGCCGCGAGGCCGTCGCCGGTGCATCATTGCGCGTCGAGATCGCCTTCGAGCTGGCGAAGGCCGCGATGCCGATGCGCGTGATCGGTGCCTCGCTGCCGCCGGCGACCATCGCATCGGCCCAGCCGCGCCGAATGATCTCGGCTGCCTCGCCGATGGCATGCGCTGCCGTCGCACAAGCCGACGTGACACAGAAATTGGGCCCCTGCAGGTTGTGCATCATCGACACCTGCCCCGATGCCATGTTGGTGATCATCGCCGGCACCACAAACGGCCCCACGCGCCCCGGGCCGCGGGCATTGAGTGCGGTCACGCTGTCGGCGAGCGTACCGAGCCCGCCGATGCCGCTCCCGATCACCGTTCCGACGCGTTCCGCGTTCGCGGCAGTGATCGTCAAGCCGGCACTCTGCATCGCCTCGCCGGCCGCGGCGACGGCAAAGTGCACGAATCGATCAGTGCGCCGCGCATCCTTGCGGTCCATATACTGATGTGGATCGAAGCCGGGCACCTCGGCCGCGATCCGCGAATCGAGGTCATCGGCAGGGCAGAGCGTGGTCGGCCCGACTGCGCTGCGGGCCTCGACGATGCCCTGCCACAGCGAGGCGACATCGAGGCCGAGCGGGCTCACCGCACCCATGCCCGTAATGACAACGCGCCGACTCATCGAGGTACTCCTTGGTGTACAACCGGATGTTCGCGCCATTATACCAGACGTGCACCCGACCTTCCGAATGTGCCGCATGGTCGGGGCCACATCGGCCCGATGCGCGAGGAGGCAGCGGTTCCGGCGCGCGCGGCGACGGGCGCATACAACGCTGCGGGCACCAGCCCCGCCGACCATCGCCGGCAGCACTGGCGCCCACACATCCACCGGGCCACCCGCAGGAGCGCCTACCAGACCGCCATCACCCGGCTGGGGCCACCCGAGCCGGCGGCCAGCTTGGGGGCGCCGACGAAGATCGTGGCACCGCTCGGCGGGATCGCCTCGAGGTTGGCCAGATTCTCCAGGCCCCAGCGGTTGGTGCCCAACAGCGTGAAGTGCGTGGCGAACGTCGTCGACGGCCCATGGTCGAGGCTCAAGGTATCGACACCGATGCCCGCGATGCGGCGCTCGAGCAGCAGATAGTCGATGGCGTCCTTGCCGAAGCCGGGGAACTGCATCACGCCACTGCTGTCGGCATTGCGGAATGCCTCGGTCGAGCCGGCGCGCGCGCCCCAACCGCTCGCCATCAACACCGCAGCGTTGTCGGGCAGCCGGCCGTAGCGCCGTTCCCAGGCGCGGATATCATCGGGGGTGACCTCGTAGGCCGGATTGCGCAGCACCTGCGCGGTCACATCGAGCACAGCCGCCGGCACAACCAGGTTCTGGACCTCGATCTGGTCGACGAACAGCCCATCCTTGGCAAAGTGAATCGGCGCATCCATGTGTGTCCCCGAATGCTCCCAGTAGTTGACCACGCTGCCGTAGTAACCATCGGTGTCGTGCGACACGATCGGCGTGATCGTGAGTGCCGGTGCGCCGGGGAACAACGGAAACTGCGTGCCCAGGCGGTGCGTGAGGTCGGCGACATTGCTGAAGCTGGTGCGTCGCACGCTGGCAGCTTGCGCCTGGCCGAGTGGCATGGCCAGCGCCGCTACCGCGGCACCCAGGCCAAATCGCAAGACTCCGCGGCGGCTACTCGAGGGGCAGGACAGGCTGGCGGCGGCATTCGGTGGGCACATCGTCGTCTCCTCCTGGTCGAACCGGTCATCCGGGAGTTATGCGTCGCCGTGGCGCTCGATGCGCCCCGCGACGCTGGTGGGGCGGGTGATGGCGAGCAGTACCGGGCAGAGCCGCTCGAGGTCGGCATGCAATTGCGCGAGCTCGGCATCGCCGCACGGGCTGGTGATGCGTACCACGTAGCGCAGATCGGTGGGTGCTACCGGCGTGGTGTCATCGACCGACAACGTCCCGCGGTAGTCGAGCTGCCCACTCACGTCGACCTCGAGCTCGTCGAGGGCGATGCCGCGATCGGCAGCGATGACCAGCGCCGAATGTGCCAGGCAGCTCGCCAGCGCGCCGAGCAGCAGCTCGGGTGCGCTGGCACCGAGGCCGAAGCCACCCAGCGGTGCGCCGGCATCGGTGACGACCACGTGATCGCGGATGCGCACTGGGCGCACTCCCGTCCCGGCAGCGACCCGTACGCCGGCACGCAGCGCCGCCGGCGCGACGTCGCCGGTGCCGAGCTGTGTGCGATACGCCGCCACCAGCTGTCGCTTGCGTTCGAGATACTCCGTGAGACGCCATGTTGGTGGCATTGTGTCCTCACATGGTGCAGCAACGTCGGCTGCATGCATTCCAGCGCCACTGATCCGGGATGGTGTACGCCATACACATGAATCGTGCCGCAATGCTATCACGACGCCAATTGCCCTGTCAAGCTGGCGCATGTGCGCTTCCATGGCGGTATCGGCGCCACAACTCATCAGTCACAGCCGCCAGCGACAGGCACGGATACAGCCCGGTTCACCCCCACGTGCGTGGGGACAGGGCTTCCTCGAGCCACCGCGTGGTCCAGCCCATCGGTTCACCCCCACGTGTGTGGGGACAGGAACACGCCGCAGCCGATCGATGACGATCTGTCGGGTTCACCCCACGTGCGTGGGGACAGGGGCCGCGACCAGTACGCCGCCTTGAGCGCGTGCGGTTCACCCCCACGTGCGTGGGGACAGGATCGCCGCGGCCGACGGGTTCCGCGCACACATGGGTTCACCCCCACGTGCGTGGAAGACAAAGCAACCAGCGCAGCTGCTCATCGCGCCCCTCGGTGCCCCACGTCGTAGCAAGCACATGCCGGAGGCGGGCAGGCGGTGCGCTGAGCAACGCAGCGGCGATCATGCCGACGTCGAGCATGTGGTAGACGGCCGGATGGTATCGTTCGCCGGTCTTACCCCACCAGGCTGTCACCGGGATCGTCGGATGAGTCATGGCTGATACCCCCGTCGTCGGCAGTCGTGCGGCACATCACACAGCAGATTGATGCACAATCGTGAACACAATGGAGATGACACACCAGTATACCCCATAGGATCAGTCATGGATGTGGGCATTGGCACGCAGTCGATCAGGGCGGCCAGCGGCAGAGCACCTGACGCCCGACACCATCGCGCGCAGCCCGCATCGCGTCCGCGGCTATAATGGCGGCCGAAGCAGCGCATGGCGACGCTCGTGTCGCCAGCGGGCACGATGAGCGAGGTGCGATGTGACACGACGGGTCCTGCTGGACTGCGATCCAGGCAATGACGACGCGCTGGCGATCCTGGTCGCGGCGGCACACCCCGCGCTGAACCTGGTCGCCGTGACGACAGGCGCGGGGCATCTGGCGGCGCCACGCACGGCACGCAACGCCGCCATCGCACTGGCATACAGCGGCCGCGGCGACATTCCGCTGGCGTCCGGCGCATACGGGCCGCTGGTCCGGCCCCGGCTGATCGCGCAGGTACTCGACATGACGAGCGCACTCGATCCGGAGCGCCCCGAGCTGGCGGCCATCCCGCTCGACCCGCGGCCGGCGGGCGAGCTGATCGCAGCCACACTGCGTAGCGCGCCGACGACGATCATCACCACCGGGCCGCTGACCAACCTGGCGCTCGCGCTGCATCGTGATCCCGAGCTGGTCGGCGCGATCGAGCGCATCGTCATCCTCGGCGGAACGCTGGGCCTGGGCACCAAGACGGCCGCCGCCGAGTGGAACATCCTCTGCGATCCGGAGGCGGCAGCGATGGTGTTTGCCGCTGGCGCGCCGATCACGCTCATCCCGATCGATGGCGCCGCACGGGCCGGCATCACCGACCGGCTGATCGACGCCGTCGCGGCACATGGCAGCCACGCCGCGGCGCTGGCCGTCGAGTTGTTGCGCTCGCTGGTGCTCACCTTTCGGCCGGGGCCACTCAGCCCGCCCGCGATGCCATTGAACGACCCGATCGCACCGCTGCTCGCCGCCCAGCCGACGCTGGCGCGCACCGTGCCGGCACGCGTCGAGATCGAACTCGCCGGTCGCCATACCTATGGCCGGACGGTGATCGATCTTGCCGGGCGCAGCGGATTGCCCAACAACGCCGATGTCGTGCTCGACCTGGACGTCGCCGGCGTCGAGCAGGCGCTGATCGATACACTCGGCCGGGCTGGCCGATGACCGTTGCTGCCCGATCCATCCTGCGAAGAAGGAGGAACACCCGATGGCCAAGCGCGTCCTGATCGCCGGCGAATCCTGGACGATTCACTCGATCCATCAGAAGGGGTTCGACAGCTTCACGACCACCGAGTATGCCGAAGGCGTGCAATGGCTGCGCGCCGCGCTCGAGGCCGGCGGCTGGCAGGTCACCTACCAGCCGGCACATATCGCGGCCCGCGAGTTCCCCACCGATGTGGCGGCGCTGGCAGCGTTCGACTGCGTCATGTTGAGCGACATCGGCGCCAACACCTTGCTGCTGCATCCCGAGACGTTCAGCCGATCACGCTCGTTGCCCAATCGGCTCGACGCCATCCGCGATTATGTCGCTGCCGGTGGTGGGCTGGTGATGGTCGGCGGGTATCTCACCTTCCAGGGCATCGATGGCCGCGCGCGCTACCACGGGACAGCCGTCGAGGCGGCGCTGCCGGTCCAGCTCAGCCCATTCGATGACCGCGTCGAGCAGCCGCAGGGCGTCATCCCCCGCGTCGTCGCCGCGGAGCATCCGATCGTCGCCGGGCTGGAGCCAGCCTGGCCGGCGTTGCTCGGGTACAACCGAATCGCCGCCCGTGCCGCCGCGACCGTCGTCGCCGCCGTCGACGCCGATCCGCTGATCGTCGCGGGGGCACACGGCGCCGGGCGCAGCGTCGCATTCGCCTCGGATTGCGGCCCACACTGGGCGCCGCCACCGTTCGTCGAATGGCCAGGCTATGCCCGGCTGTGGCAGCAGCTCGTCGGCTGGGCGGCGGGGCAGTGATGGCGACGCTGAATGTGATGCGCTGGGGGCAGCGCGATGCGCCGCGCACCGTGGTAGCGCTCCACGGCATCACCGCCAACGGTGGCGCGATGACCGAACCAGGGCGCTGGCTGGCGGCGCGCGGCTGGCAGTGCATCGCGCCGGATCTGCGCGGCCATGGCGAGAGCGAGCGTGGCGATGGCGACTTCTCGTTCGCCAGCCTGCTGGCTGATCTTGCCGCACAGCTGCCCACCAGCCCGGATGTCCTGATCGGTCATTCCTTCGGTGGTACCCTCGCCCAGCTGGCCGTGCTCGGCGGGCACTTCACGCCGCGGGCGCTGCTGCTGGAAGACCCGGTGTCGCACTTCGCCGATGCCGCGACACCCCGCGCCATGCTCGACTGGGACGAAGCCAATCTGCCGCGCAGCATCGACGGCCTGCGCGCGCTGAATCCCGGCTGGTCGCAACGCGATGCCGCCTGGAAGCTGCTCTCGCTGATCCAGATCGATTTCGCCGATGCGCGGGCAGCCTTCGCCGGCAATGCCCCATGGGATCTGCGGCCGGCAGCGGCACAGCTGGCGGCGCGCCAGCCCACGGTATGGGCACTGCCCGGCGTGAGCCGCTTCGTGCCCGCCGACGACGTCGCACGCTTGCGCCACGACGTCGGCGAGCGCGCCCTGGCGATCTTCCCGACCGCCGGCCACAGCATCCACCGCGATGACACCGCCGGCTTCTGTGCCATCGTCGAGCAACTCGGAGCAGGTACATGGTTCCAGTGAATGCCGGTGACCCGTTCGTCTTCCATGTCGGCGGGCACCCGCCTGGGCGCGTCGTCCCCCGGGACACACCGTTCACCGTCTTCACCGAGGATTGCTTCTCGGGGCGGCTCACCACCAGCGACGGGCATCCGCGCGAGGTCGCACCGTATCCGCAGGTCAATCCGCTCAGTGGGCCATTCTTCATCGACGGCGTCGAGCCCGGCGACATCGTCGCCATCACGCTGCGCGCACTCGTGCCGGCGCGCGACTGGGGCGTCGCCACCATCTCGCCCAACTTTGGCCTGCTGTCGGGCACGCGCGGTGCCCCCAACCTGCAACCAGCCCAGGACGAGCGCGTATGGATCTGGCGCTTCGCCGGCACCGATCAGCTCGTCGGCGAAGCCGCCGATGGTCAGCGCATCTGCGTGCCGTATCGCCCGTTCCATGGCACCATCGCGCTCGCGCCAGCCCACGGCGAGGTACGGCTGGGGCTCTGGCCAGGCGACTACGGCGGCAATCTCGACATCCCGGACCTCGGGCCGGGGGCCACGCTGTACCTGCGCGCCGGCGTCGCCGGCGGGCAGCTCTACCTGGGTGATGGGCATTATGCACAGGGGGATGGCGAGATCGCCGGGACTGCCGTCGAGGGCGCGTTTCTGACCACCCTGAGCGTCACGACCGTCGCGATGGATGCCGACTTCGACTGGCCGCGCCTCGCGACACCCACCATGCTCGGCGTCATTGGCGCCGCACGGCCGCTGGAGGACGCGGCACGCATCGCCGTCGCCGGCATGGTGCGCTGGCTCGCCGCGCGCCGCGGGCTGTCGCTGGCCGACGCCCAGCAGCTCGTCAGCCAGACCTGCCGGCTGCGCATCGGTAACCTGGTCAATCCGCTCTACACGGTGCTCTGTGCCGTGCCACGGCGCTGGTGCGACCCAGCATGAGGCATCGCGGCTTGCACAGCCCGTCGACGCAACCACCGCAGAC
>CAIQIY010000178.1 GCA_903871975.1 uncultured Chloroflexota bacterium
TGATCGGGGATCGCCATGAACCAGCAACCATTCGTACACCACTATCTGGTCATACTGCAGTCGAAGCACGTGCGTGCTGTCAGGAACCTGTCGTGACGGCCAGTCGCGTCCAGGCGTGTGCTGCACGCGACATCAACCGCAAAATGCTCGTCGAGCCATGGCCCCCGAGACAGGAGTGACCAACGCCACGTGACCTGCTCGCCGCAGTGAAGCCGCACACCCGCGTTGTCCTTGTGGTGCAGGCGAGACAATATGCGTCCAGTCACGGAGCTCCCATTCTGGCAAACCGCAACACTGCAGCAGTGGGCTGAAGCTGCGAGGTTCTAGGCCGCGCTTGAACGTTCGGCTCTCCTCCGCCTCCCCCTGGCGCAGCACTCCGTCGCGAACAGGGTCGCCAGCGGTGAGGAATGGTGCCCATGCCTTCCGGGATTTCCGGTACCCATCAGGCGACTGAACACGCGCAGCGTACGCGCTTGCGGCAGGCCGGCATCGTGCGGCAAGTTGATCATGCCGCCGCGATGACCAGCATTGTGCTTGATGGTGCATTCACGGCATTGCGGCGTCGCTACCCACACGCCGACGCATGGGAGGATCCGCCTGATGGTTGCCGAGCAGCAATACGGCACAGAACTGGCCCAACGCGTGTGCGATTCCCTTGTGTCACAGCGAGGCGAGCGTGGCCTCGTTCCTTGATGCCCTGACGACGCTCGTGGACACGTGCCCACGTCGGTTCGGCAGCACCCGGGGACGTACTGGCAGCTGTGGCAAAGGCCCGGGAGATGCCGTTGGCGGCGTGAGCAAGCCCAGATCGGCCGGGTGCCCAGCGCTATGCGACGACCGAACCAGCGCCATGACCTCACGGCTGCCGGGCATCGCCTGTGGTCGTGTCGAGGTACCAGCGTTCGACATTGCGAAAGTACTGCGGTGACTGAACCACGGGTGGACCGTCGAGCGACATGACACGCCGGTTGAGCACGACGGGAATGCGGTCGGCCCAGAGATACAGATACGGTAGCGTCTCGCGGATACGGCGCTGGGTCACTGCAAGTGCCTGGATACGGTCGGCAGTGTTGTATGCGCGACGGGCCGTCGCGGCGAACGCATCGTACTCGCGGTCGCGAAATCCTGCGATGTTCAGCGAGATCGCTCCAGAAGCCGGTGATGGATCGGCTTGGCTGGAATGAAACAGCAGATAGTCATCGGGATCGTAGTACTGGTAATCGCTGAACATGGGATCGCCCATGCCGTTGCTCCAGTTGCCGAGCAACAGATCGAAATCATACGGTGGTACCAACAGCCCACGGATCGTCGTCGCGAAGTCGGCACGCTCGACCTCGATCGCGAATCCGATCTGAAGCGCCGCTGCAGCGATCAATTCGGCAGCCCTGACCCGCGCCGGGTCATCACCACGCACGAACAATTGTGCGCTGAGCGCGATGCCATCGCGCTGGCGAATCGCACCAGGCACCGGCGCGATCCAGCCCGCCTCATCGAGCAACTGACGCGCCGCCTCCAGATCCACCGCCGGCGGCCCGACTGGTGATACATCGGCCCAGCTGCGCGGTGACACGCCACTGGTGATCACAATACCGCGGCGATCGGTGACTGCAGCGACGATTGTCGGAATGTCAATCGCCCGTGCCAGTGCCTGGCGTACTCGTAGATCGGCGAACAGACGATTCTCGCGCAGGTTGAACGCCAGGAAGTAGTAGCTGTTCTCCGGGTAGGCGCCCTGACGCACCTCGGCCGCTCCGGCGCCAACATCCGGCAACGCCGACCACGGCAACTCGGCGACGAGCAGGCGCTGCTCGCGGAACGCAGCTGCGGCGACGATCGGGTCCGGGGCGACGATCAGCGCGACGCGTTCGAGCAATGGCGCACCACGATGGTAGCGAGCATGCGACAGCAGCGAGATCGAGACGTCGGGGGTGCGGCTTTCGAAGCGGAACGGGCCGCATCCCACCGGGGTGCTCCAGAAATCATGGGTATCGAGATCGAGACCGCCGAGCAGATGCATCGGCAGGATGGGCACCGCCAGGGCGCTCAGGATCGGCGCGTACGGCTCGTCGAGCGACAGGATGATGGTGTTCGGGTCGGGCGACTCGACTGCCGTGATGCGCCGCAGATCCTGCAACAGCGCGGTCGTGGCAGGAAGTGCCTGCAGCGCACGGATGGTGTAGGCGACATCGTCGGCGCTGAAGGCACGGCCATCATGCCACACGGCATCCTTGCGCAGAGCCAGCGTGATGGTGCGCCCATCACCCGAGATGATCCACGACGTCGCGAGATCGGCCTCTGGCCGCAAGCGTTCGTCGAGTCGCACGAGACTGGCATAGAGCAGGCTGATCAGTTGCTCTTCGCCGCGGTTGCGCGGCTGCCATGGCCGCAGGGTTGTGATGTCGGCAGCGATGCGCACGGTCAAGGTTCCACCACTGATCCGTGGCGTCGGCGAGACGACCGCCGTCGGGCGGCCGGGGCGATCGATCGGATCGAGCGAGCATCCCACGATCAGCGTGATGCAGCTCAACGCTGCGAACACCCGATGCCAATGACGTGATGACATGCCAGCCTCGTGCCCCGATACGGTTTGATGACCACCAGATGAATGCGACGCCGCCCGACGCGGCGTGAAGTGTGCCGGTATGACGCCAGTGCGCCGCAGTGCAACCCGGGCTCAGCGTCGCCGCGCCAGTGTCTGCCGTGCCAGGCGCATGCTGGCAGCATCGAGCATGCGACCGTCGAGCGCGACAGCGCCATGCCCCGCCGCCGTCGCCTGCTGCAATGCCTCAACGACCCGACGTGCCCACGCGACTTCGCGTTCCGTCGGCGTGAATACGGCAGCGACACCGGCGAGCTGGTCCGGATGAATGCACTGCTTGCCATCGAAGCCCAGTGCCCGGGCCAGCCGTGCTGCTCGGATCAGCCCGGCCTCATCGCGAAATGCCGCATATGGCCCATCATAGCACGCGACACCGACGGTGCGTGCTGCCGCGACGATCGCCAGCATCGCGGCGTGCCAACGGTGGCCGGGATAGTCGGCATCGGCGGCGTCTGGCTCGCCGATATTTGCCAGCGGCGCCCCCAGCGATGCCGCAAAGTCGCCCGGCCCGAAGATCAGCGCGGTGATCCGCGAGGATGCACGGGCGATCGCAGCAACATCCAGCCAGCCAGCCGCACTCTCGATCTGCACCTCGAGCGCATGTGGCGCACTACCCGTATGCCCTTCGATCTGCCGCAGCAGACGGTCGACAAACCACACGTCGCCTGGTCCATCGACCTTGGGGAGCATGACGCCATCGAATGGCGCACCTTCCGCATCGATGATGGCGATCAGATCACGATACGTTTCGTGACTCGCGACAGCATTCACCCGGACCAAGCGCCGCTTGCCGGCGAAATCGAGCGTCTGGAGCGCGCGAACGATCAGTGCGCGCGCCTCGTCATGCTGCCCGGCTGGCACCGAATCTTCGAGGTCAAGACATACTGCATCGGCCGTCGAACGCGCCGCGCGTTCCAGCATCGACCAGCGGATGCCCGGCACAAACAGCGTGGTACACGCAGTACCCTCAATACTCATCGATCATGCCCCTGCAGCACCGGCGTCGGTGGTTGCGGTGTGCATGCCGCCGCCGGCCATGCAGTGCCGTCACCCGACACTTCGATGAACCGCCCCATCGCCGGGAGCGCGGCAAAGGAATCGCGCCAGCGCGAAACGGCCAGTTGCTGGCTGCGCCAGGTCAACCACGCCACCGCCCGAGCACGCAATGGCGCTGCGCGAGCATCATCGCGCGCTTCGAGCAACGCGAGCAGGGCGCTGATGGCATGCGCTGGTTGCTCGAGGACACCCAACGGGTAGCGTTCCAGTAGTTCGGCCGCCCGATCCACATCGCGATCCGCGCGCGCCCGGTCAGCCAGATCGGTCGCGAGTTGGGCGCGAGCGATCAATGGCTCGATCGTCATATGCAGGCTGTGGACAGCCTCCCACTGAACGATCGCTTCGGTCAGCCAGACCAGCGCTTCGGTCGTGCGCCCGAGCTTCGCCAGGGCATGCCCCTGAACCATCATGCCGAATGGTCGGTACAACGTGTCCGACGAGCGGGCACTCATGATCAGCGCCTGCTCGGCCTGGATCAGTGCCTCGTCATGACGTTGCTGAAGCAGCAAGCCCCACGCCCGGTAGGCCATGCCGAGCGTTACGCCAAACCCATGGTCGAGCTGTTGGCACAGCATGAGGCCCTCGTCGAGCTCGTGCGCTGCCGCCGTGGTGTCGCCGAGGCGCGTCAGGGCAGCCCCGAGCAAGAAATGAGCTGTGCTCAGATTCTGGACATCGCCGGCACGCCGCAGCAGGCGGACCGATTCGGTCAGGAAGGTATGCGCTGCGAGATCGTCGCCATCGATGGCACACAGCGCCCCCAGGTGAAACAACGCAATGCCCTGGCCCGTGACGCGGTCGGTGCTCCGCGCGATGCGCAACGCTTCCTCGATCACCACTCGCGCCTCGGCGAATTCACCCTGCAGGTAGCAATAGAGTCCCAGAACCGACAAGCGATCGCCGAGGCGATGCACCAGCATGGCGGTTCGCGCAACGTGCGCCGCCTGCGCGATCAGGCTTCGTGCGGTCTGCATTTCACCCAGGCTGAAGCGAGCGAGCGACTGGTAGTTCAGCACTTCGCTGGCGACGAGCGTACGCTCGCGCGGCGTGCCACGAGCATCGGCCTCGAGTGCGGCAGCAGTCTCGTGCAGGAGTGTGACGGCAGTATGATATTCACCCCGACGCCAGAGCACCTTGCTGGCGTGCAGCAACGCGGTGGCACGAACAAGTGGCGCATCAGGTGCCAGTTGCATCGCATGGTCAACACACCGCACGACTTCGACGTAGTCGCTGAGGTTGTACTGCACGGCTGCCAAGGCGAGCAACAGCTCGGTGCGCGCGATGCGGTGTGCTTCGGTATCACCCCAGCGCGACGATTGTGCGATGGACGATGCGAGTGCATCACGCGCAACATCATTGGCGCCCAGGAGGAAGGTGAGTTCGCGCACTGCCGTGGCCGCACCCGCCAGCCGCTGCCAATCACCGCGCGTGGTGGCGTGGTTCCACGCCTGCATGATGTTCGCCAGCTCATCGGCCAGCGTGGTCAGGTCATCCGTACAGTCGCCTTGGCCGATCGAGCGATACCAGCGCGCGACAAGATCGAAATAGACGGCGCTATGGGCATCCCTGGCGCGCTGCAGCGCAGCATCGTCGAGTACCGTTGGCACGAGCTCGCCAACAAACTGGCGTACCAACGCATGCATCTGGAATCGGTCACCGTGCTGGCGCTGCAGCATGCTGGTTTCGACGATCCCCGAGAGCAATGCTGCAATCTGCCTGATGGTCGGATCGGCCGCACTGATGACCAGCGAGGCCGCCA
>CAIQIY010000179.1 GCA_903871975.1 uncultured Chloroflexota bacterium
CCAGGTCCAGCGCCACCAGCCGGGCCGACTCGGTGCCGAAATCGAGACCGATCGCATATGGTGTCATCTCGCTCCTCCGCGTGCCACATGGTGCCCCACACAGTATCGCGCACCACTCGACTGGTGGCAAGCTGGTGTCGTGGCATCGTCACCGGGCGCTGCTCGGCGGCGCCCGCTGCCATGCTGCAGAAACAGGGCGCCGAGCCGATGCCGCGGACATGAACGCTCCCAAGGCCGTGCGACACCAGCCTGGGCCAGCCAACGCATCGCATGGCGTTGACATCGCCCCGGAGTGAGCCAGACCACCCGAGATCCGTGCACCAAAGTGCGCTATAATCGGCGCGAGACATACATCAGCACACACCATGAGGAGTCATCGATGACGCTTCACGAACCCGACGGATACCTCGCCTGGCGCTGCATCGGACCAGTCCGTGCCGGTCGGGTCGTCGCCGTTGCCGGTGATCCGACCGACCGCAACGTCTACTATTTCGGCGCCGTCGCAGGTGGCATCTGGAAGACGACCGACGGCGGCATTACGTGGGAGTGCGTCTCCGACGGCTACCTGCGCACGTCATCGGTTGGTGCGCTCGCAGTCGCCCCATCGGATCCGCAAATTCTCTACGCCGGCATGGGCGAGACGACCATCCGCATCGATGTGTCACATGGCGATGGCGTCTACCGCTCGGACGACGGTGGTCGCAGCTGGCAACACCGCGGCCTGGCGGCGACACGGCACATCGGCAAGGTGCGCGTGCATCCGACTGACCCGGATACGGTCTACGTGGCGGCGCTCGGCCACGCATTCGGCCCGAATCCCGAGCGCGGCGTCTTCCGCTCGCGTGATGGCGGCCGCAGCTGGCAGCATGTGCTCGATCGTGGCCCCGACGCTGGGGCGGTGGATCTGACGCTCGATCGCAACCCACGCATCATGTATGCCGCCATCTGGGAGGCGCGCCGCAGCTTCTGGCAGATCTCCAGCGGTGGTGCGCAGAGCGGTCTATGGCGCTCGCTGGATGGCGGCGACACCTGGGAAGACCTCAGCCGTCGCCCGGGCTTGCCCGTCGGCCTGTACGGCAAAATCGGCGTCTCGGCAGCGCCGACGCGCTCTGGCCGGGTATGGGCGCTGATCGAGCATCGGACGCACGGCGGCATGTATCGTTCCGATGACTACGGCATGACATGGGAGCGCGTCAGCGACAATCAGCATCTGGTCTCGCGCGCCTGGTACTACACCCACGTCACCGCCGATCCGACCGACGCCGAGACCGTCTACGTGAACAATCTCAGTCTGTGGGTGTCGCACGATGGTGGGCGGAATTACCGCGAGATCGGCACACCGCACGGCGACAATCACGACATCTGGATCGATCCGGCTGATGGCCAGCGCATCATTCAGGGCAATGACGGCGGCGCCTGCGTCTCGACGACGGGGGGTGCCGTGTGGACATCGGTCTACAATCAGCCGACCGCCCAGTTCTATCACTTGGCAGCCGATAACCGTGTGCCGTACACCGTCTATGGCACGCAACAGGACAATACCAGCATCGCAGTGCCGAGCCGCAGCCCAAACAAGGGCATCCTGTGGGGCGATTGCCACATCGCCGGCACTGGCGAAAGCGGCTACATCGTGGTCCACCCCGATGATCCCGACATCATCTACGTGGGTGCGATCGGCAGCTCGCCCGGCGGCGGGAACTGTCTGCAACGCTATGACCATCGTACGCGGCAGATTCGCCTGATCGCCAACTGGCCGGTGTACATGGGTGGCCATGGCGCCAGCGAATACCGCTATCGCTTCAACTGGACCTACCCGATCGTCGTGTCGCCACACGACTCGCGGGTGCTGTACATCGGCGGCAATCAGGTGCTGCGCAGCACCGACGAGGGCCAGACGTGGCAGGAGATCAGCCCGGATTTGAGTCGCGCCGATCCGGCGACGCTCCAGCCGACCGGCGGGCCGGTCAACCGCGACTCGATCGGCGCCGAGATGTATGCGACTGTCTTCGCGCTGGTCGAATCGCCCCACGAACCAGGCGTGCTCTGGGCGGGCAGCGACGACGGTCTGATCCACATCACGCGCGACGGCGGCGCGACC
>CAIQIY010000180.1 GCA_903871975.1 uncultured Chloroflexota bacterium
CGCCGAGGCGCGCTTCAAGGAGATCAACGAGGCCTACGAGGTCTTGTCCGATGCCGAGAAGCGCCAGCAATACGATCGGTTTGGCAGCAACTGGTCGCAGTACGCGCAAGGATCCGCCGGCGGCGCGGCTGGCTGGCCCGGCGGCGCGGGTACCGCCGGCGTCGATTTCAGCGACGTCTTCGAGTCGGTCTGTGGCGGCGGCGGCGGCCCGCGCGGCGCCGGTGGCGTCCGCTCGGCCGGGCGCGACATCGAACAACCCGTCGACATCACGCTCGACGAAGCCTTCAGCGGGACGCAGCGTGCCATCCAGCTGCAGGCACCCGGCGCACCACCGCGCACGATCACCGTGAAGATCCCGGCCGGTGCGGCGACCGGCTCGCGCATCCGGGTGAGCGGCGAGGGTGGTGTCGGCATGGCGGGCGGGCGGCGTGGCGATCTGATGCTGCTCGTCAGCGTCGCCGACCACCCGGCATTCACTCGACAGGGCGACGATCTCACCCGCGAGGCCGATGTCGATCTGTACACCATGCTGCTCGGCGGCGAGGTGCGCGTCCCGGTGATGGGCGGCAAGACGGTGACGCTCAAAGTGCCGGCCGGCGCACAGAATGGTCGTACGGTTCGTGTCGCCGGCCAGGGCATGCCGCGGTTGCGTGCGCCCGACACACGTGGTGACCTGTTCGTGGTCCTGCGGCCGCAGCTGCCGACGGCGTTGACCCAGGAGGAACAGGAGCTGTTCGGCCGCCTGCGTGCGCTGCGAACCTGACGGGGGCCAGTCGTGCCGCGCGAAGGCTATACGATCAAGGTCGCCGCGGCGTTGTGCGGCATGCATGCCCAGAGTCTGCGGCTCTACGAGCGCCGGGGCCTGATCCAGCCACGGCGCAGTGCCGGCAATGTGCGACGCTACAGCGACGACGACATCGCCCAGGTGCGGTTCATCCGCCGCTTGATCGACGATCTGGGCGTGAATCTGGCGGGCGTCGAGGTGATTCTGCTGATGCGACAACAGTTGCTCGCCGCACAGCACGAACTCGAGCGGTTGCGGCCGCCACCCGGTTGATGGTCGCCACCACCTGACGGGCCGGTGTACCGATCCGTTGATGAAAGGAAGACCCATGCTTCGCTATCGCCTGACGCATCCCGACATCCTGCGCGCGCTGGGGACGGCCGGCCATGGCTCGCAGATCCTGATCGCCGACGGCAACTACCCATTCGCCACCGGGGCACATCCGGCGGCAGCCCGCGTCTGGCTCAACCTCGCCCCCGGATTGCTGACCGTCCCCGATGTCCTGGCGGTGCTGACCGATGCACTGCCGATCGAGGCCGCCCACGTGATGGTGCCGGATGTCGGGCCCGAACCCGCGGTCTTCGACACCTTTCGCCGCATGCTGCCAGGCCTGACGCTGGACACCCTCGGGCGGTTTCCGTTCTATGCGGCGGCGCGCGGCAGCGATGTGGCCCTCGTGATCGCGACGGGCGAGCAACGGGTGTATGCCAACCTGCTGCTCACCATCGGCGTCGTGCCGCCCGCCAGCGACCTGACCGATCAGGAGTAAGCGCACCCCGTGACGTTTTCGCGTCTTCGTGTGATCATCCCTCGAGCACCTCGGCATACACCGCCTGCACCCGGCGATACACCTGATCCCACGTGTGCTGCGCGAGCACCCTGGCGCGGCCCGTCGCCCCCAGCCGCCGCGCCAGCGCCGGGTCGCGCAGCAGGCGTGCCAGTGCACCAGCCAGCGCCGGCGGGTCGCCGAAGGGCACCAGAATGCCATCAGTGCCATCGGTGATCACATCGGGCACGCCGCCGGCACGCGCACCGACGACCGGCAACCCAGCGCACCAGGCTTCGAGATACACGATGCCGAACGAGTCGGTGCGTGACGGCAGGGTGAACACATCGGCCGCGGCGTAGGCATCGTACTTGACGGCATCGCTGGCGTACGGCAACACCAGCACCGCGGCGCGCACGGCCGCCGGCAGTGCATCGAGCGCCGCCGCAAAGCCAGGCCACGGCGCGCCGATCAGCACGAGCCGCGCATCGGCGTGCCCGGCGGCGTGCAGGTGCGCCAGCGCCGCCAGCACATCGTGTGCCCCCTTGTCGCGCGCCAACGCACCGACGTACAGGATCAGCGGGCCGGTGATGCGCTGCTCGGCGCGAAAGCGCGCACCGTCGCCGGCGCGTCCCTCGTGTGGATCGACGCCGACGCCGACCTGCCGCAGCCGATCCGGCGCGATCCCCCGCGCGACCAGCGCCGCGCGCTCGAGGCCGGTCATCACCAGCACGCGCGCGCTCTGGCGCAGCAACGCCAGCTGGTGGCGCATCGTGTAATAGCGCACCACGCCGGCATCGCCCGGCACGCCAAGATGCACGAACGGCGTGCACAGGAACGGGATGCGCGCCCGCTGCGCGAATCGTTGCAGCGGCACCAGCGCGAAGTCGAGCGTAATGTTGGTGCCATGCACAAGATCAAACGCGTCGGCGTGGGCCGCGAGCCATGCAGGCAGCCCGGGCTGCCACGGCGTCAGGCACGCCAGGCGCCGCAGCACCGCCGTGCTGCCCGGCAGCCGCGACACCTCGGTCATGCCGCGCCGCAGCACCGGATACAGCCAGCGGGCAGCCGGCGCGCGCCGCACCGGCAACCGCACCACCGTCGCGCCGCGCCACACCGCGTCGCCAGCCGGCACGCTGCGCCGCCGGCCATCCCAGAGCCACTCCAGGTCGTAGGCATCGGTCGTCAGCACCGTCACCTGATGCCCGTCGGCCACCAGGCGCTCGCCCCACTCGGCGAACGCACGCGCCGCCCCGCTCGGCACCGGGTGGTAGAGCTGCACGACGTGCAGAATGCGCCAGCGGCGCGCATCAGCGGCCACGCAGCAGCTCCGGCCGATCGCTGCAGATGCCCACGACACCGCGCTGCCGCAGCACCGCAATCACCGCCGCACGCTCTTCGTGCCAGCTGATGACCCCCAGATCGGCAGCGTCGACCCGACGCATCCAGGAGTCATCGAGCAGCGCATCGGGCCGCGGCGCCAGCCGTTCCCAGCACGGATGCACGTACGTGGCGCCACAGCTGCGTGCCAGCGCCACCGGATCGATGGTGTGGCCGCCGAACATCACCGCACCCGGGCCGCCGCACTGCGCCACCCATTCGGCGACCCAGTCCGGGCGAAATGCGGCGCCGATGGTGTGCTCGAGCCACCCCTGGCGCCGCAGCACCGCCAACGCCGGTTCGATGGCGCGACCATCCTTGAGCTCGAGGTAGATACCGAGGCGCTGCTCGCGGCAGCGCTGGACCAGCGCGTCGAGGGTGGCGGGGGCATCCGGCCGGCGCGCC
>CAIQIY010000181.1 GCA_903871975.1 uncultured Chloroflexota bacterium
GCCAGGGCGGTGCCTGCCTGGAACGTGTGCCTGCGCAATGCTGTGAATCATCTCAGCTGCAGCACAGCCATGCTTCAGCTCCATCTGCCAGACTGCAGCAGGGCGGGGTACACGGACCCCCGCCAGCGACAGGAGGCTGCATGCACTGGCGTTCACGTCTGACTACGCTGCGGTGGAGGCACGACACACCACCGCTGGTTCTCGGTATCTTCGGCATCATCGCGGCGATGCTCGCGCTCACCGGCAGTGCCCTGATCGACGGCATCCGCTGGCGTGTCGCGCGCGGGGCATGGCACGGTGGCGCAGTGGCGGAAGACCCCTGGTACGAACTCGGCACGGCGCTCGGCTTCTGGGGCTTCGTGTTGTTCGGGCTGAACTTCGTGCTGGCGACACGCTGGCACTGGCTCGACCGGGCATGTGGCGGGCTGGATCGCGCCTATCAGGTGCATGGGCTGGTCGGGCGTTGGGCACTGACGGCGCTGACGCTCCACCTCGCCGTGCTGGTCGTCCAGGCCTGGCCCGACGCCGCCGTCATTCGGCAGTATCTGGTGCCCGGCGCCGACGCCAGCTACACCAGTGGCCTGGCCGGGCTGGCGCTGCTGGTGCTGCTGGTCGTGGTGACCCTGTGGTGGCGCATTCCGTACCAGCGCTGGCTCGCCAGCCACCGCTGGATGGGCGTCGCCTACATCCTCGGCGGTGCCCACGCAATCATCGCCCAGGGCGACTGGTATCTGTGGCTGCTCACGGGCATCGGTGCGTTCGCCTGGCTCGACGCCGGCTGGCTCGGCCCACGGCGGCGCGGGCGGCGCGGCGTGGTGAGCGCAATCGTGCGCCATCGTGGGGTCACCGATCTGATCTGCACCCTCGAGCGCCCCTTGCCGGCGACGGCCGGGCAGTTCGTCTGGTTGCGCGTGCCCGCCGAGCCGACGATCCCGGCGCATGAGCGGCATCCGTTCTCGCTGTCGGCGATCGAGGCCCCCGATCGGGTGCGCATCTCGGCGCGCGTGGCCGGCGACTTCACGGCGGCGCTGGCGATGGTGCCGGTAGGCACGGTGGTCAGCCTCGAAGGCGGGTACGGCAGCTTCGGCGAGCGGGCGCGTGCCGCAGGGCCAGCCGCAGTGTGGCTGGCGGCCGGCATCGGCATCACGCCCTTCCTGGCACTGGTGCGCACCATCGAGTCGCAGCACGCGCCACGCGCCGTGATCTGGAGCGTGCGCCATGCCGAGGACGCCGTGCACCTCGACGAACTGCGGACGCAGCTGCAGCGCTACGACACCACACGCTTCGTCCTGCACTGCACAGCATCGTCCGGCCGGCTCGACGCAGCCCGCATCGCCCAGTACGCCGACGGCGACTGGTCGCAGGGGCTGGTATTGGTCTGCTGTGGGCCGCCGGCGCTGCAGGATGCGCTGCGGCGACAGGTGCGCACGCTTGGTGCGAGCCGCAGCCAATGCATCAGCGAAGCCTTTGCGTTGCGCTGACGCGCGCCGCCCCGCCCGGGATGTGGTATGGTGGAGTGACACCAGTCAGCCAGGGAAACCGATCATGACCATTCTCGGCGAATTCGTCCTCAGCGACGCCCGGTCGCTCGACACGCGCACGACCGGCCGCTGGCTCTTCAGCCTCATGATGCGGCGCTGGCCGCTGGTGCTGGCGTCGATCGCCGGCTATCTCGGTGCGTGGACCGCCTATACCCAGGCCCAGGTTGCCATCGGCACCGCCGCGAGCGCGATCGCC
>CAIQIY010000182.1 GCA_903871975.1 uncultured Chloroflexota bacterium
CCGCGTCCACCGCTGCCACGGCCTCGTCGCGCGTCGACAACGGTGCCTCGCCGAGCACATCGGTGGTGTCGGCCGGGTTGATGTTCGCCACCCGGCGCGTACCGCGCGATTCACACCATACGCCATTGATGGAGTTTCGATAGACTGTCACGGTGACCTCCTCAGTTGCCGCTGCCGGCCCGCGCCTCGAGCCAGTCGCGGTCTTCGATGCGCCGCAGGGAGCGGTTGAAGCATTGGGCGATGCAGAACAGCAGGGCTGCACCCGAGACCAGCGCGATCAGCAGGCCGGGATCGAGCCCCCCGCCGGCCACACCTGCCAGCAGCGTGCCGAGCGGGAAGCTGCCCTGGGCGATGACCCGGCGGACGGCGAACACGCGCCCCTGCAGTTCGTTGGGCGTGATCGACTGCCAGATCGCCTGCGAATGGCTGTTGAGAAATGGGACCATCGCCGCCGACAGTGCTGCCAGCGCGGCAGTGAGCCAGACCAGCGGTGAGAGGCCGAGCAGCATCTCGGCGACGAGTGAGATGATCATCGGGACGAGCACGCCGAAGATGCGGCGGTGGCGTAGCCCGCCCCACACGCTCATCACCACGCCACCAGCCACGCCGCCGATGGCGCCGACGCTGTTGATCAGCGCCAGCCCGGCCTCGGTGCCCATGCCGAGCGCTGCACGGTCGGGTGCGAGCGAGAACTTGACGAGCAGCGGCAAGAGGGTGCTGACTGGCGCGGCACTGAAGTTGACGACGGTGAACGTGCCGAGCAACCAGAGCATCGCGCGGCGCTGCCAGATGTAGCGCACACCCACGCCGATGTCGTCGAGCAGGCCGGGAGAGGGCCCGGCGGCCAGATCGCTGCGGCGGGGCGACGGGATGCGCACCAGCATCAGTGCTGCCACCGCAATGACGAACGTCGCCAGATCGACCAGCAACGCCAGGCTGGTGCCGTCGGCCAGCAGCGCCAGCCCGCCATCGGCACCACCCTGACGCAACAGCGCCGGCCACGCGATCAGCGTCGCCGCCAGCGCCGGCGAGAGGACACCCGAGAGCGCCCAGGCCGTCTGCATCATGCCGTTGGCCTGCGGTAACCGCTCGTCGGGCACCAGCAGTGCGTACGAGGCGTCCCATGCCGAATCGTGGAAGGTGTTGGCGACGCCGGCGACGACATTGAGCATCAGCAACAGCCACAGCGTGAGCCAATCGCCGAGCACCAGCAGCAGCATCGTCAACGTCACCAGGCCGCTCAGCGCATCGCTCAGCAGCATCGTCTGCCGCCGGTCGTGCCGGTCGGCCCACGCGCCGCCGATCGGCGCGGCGATCAGCCCGGCGATGAAATGGCTCAGGCCAAACGCAGCCAGCGCGAACGCCAGCTCGCCGCGCTGTTCCGGCGCCGGGTAGGCGCGCTGGGTCAACCAGATCGTCAAGGCAAATCCGGTGATCGCGCTCCCGAACACCGAGCCAGCCTGGGTGATCCAGATCACCACGAAGGTGCGCCAGCCGTCGGCCGGCGCGTGCGGACGTGTCACAGATCGTGTCGCTTTCCATCGCTGGCCGGCGCGACGCGCCGGTGGTCAGGCGATCGCCTGGTCGACGATGTCGAGGGCGCGATCCATCACCGCCAATCCCTCGAGGAGCTGCTCCTCGGTGATGCACAGTGGCGGGTTGACGAAGAACGTATTCCAGCGCACCAGCGTAAACACGCCGTGCTGCCGCAGGAAGGCATTGAATGCCGGCATCGGCCCAAGCTCGTTCGGCTTCGGGTTGAATGGTGTGAGCGGCTCACGCGTCGCGCGGTCCTTCACCAATTCGAACACCGCGAACAACCCAATCGAGCGGGCATCGCCGACCGAGGGGTGGCGTTCTTTGATGCGCGCCATCTCGACGTGCAGCACCTCGCCGAGCCGGGCAGCCTGCTCGATCAGGCCATCCTCCTCATAGACACGGATCGTCGCCAGGGCCGCGGCACAGCCGACGGCATGCGCGTTGTAGGTCAGGCCAGCGAACAGCGGGCGATCCTCGAAGAATGCGGCGATCGGTTCCGACACGATCAGCGCACCGAGTGGCACGTAGGCCGATGTCAGCCCCTTGGCGACGCTCATCATGTCGGGCACGACGCCCCAGTGATCGACGGCGAACCAGCGGCCGGTGCGGCCGAACCCACTCATCACCTCGTCAGCGATCATCAGGATGCCGTAACGGTCGCACAGGGCACGAATGCCACGCATGTACGCCGCGCTCGGGATGAGAATGCCGTTGGTACCGACGACCGATTCGATCATGATCGCCGCGATGGTGTGCGGGCCCTCAAGCTGGATGATCTCTTCGGTGGCAGCGAGCACGCTGGCAGTGTACTCGGGATCATCCAGCGTTTTGCCCGCCCGATACGGGTAGAAGTCGGGAATGCGCACCACACCGGGGATGCCCGGTTCGGCTGCCCAGCGCCGCGGCTCGCCGGTGAGCGAGATCGCACCGGCTGTCGCGCCATGGTACGAGCGATACCGCGCCATGATCTTGTGGCGTCCGGTGTACCACCGGGCGATCTTGATGGCATTCTCGTTGGCCTCGGCACCGCCATTCGTGAAGAACGACTTGGTCAGGTTGCCGGGCGTAATCCGACGCAGCACATCGCCAAGTTCGGCACGTACCGCCGTCGTCGCGGCCGTCGGCGCCACATACGCCACCCGCTGCAGCTGGGCAGTGATCGCATCGATCACGCGCTGGTCGCCATGGCCGATGTTGACACACATCAGCTGCGAATTGAAGTCCATATAGCGCTTGCCGTCGACGTCCCACAGATAGATCCCCTGGGCACGATCGATGACCAGCGGATTCATCGTCTTCTGGGCCGTCCACTCGTACAAGGTCGTCGCGCGCGAGAGATCGAGGATCTCCTGGCGGGTCCGGTCGGTCGTCGTCATTGGGCAGTCCTCCTGCGCGTCGGCCGCGCCACGCCGGCGTGTGGCTGCACACCGGATCCGTGGGTGTATTGTACGGTGCCACACGGTCGTGGTCAACGCCGGCATGCGCCGCGCAATCGTGTGATGCCATGCAGCTGACCGACCAACGCGCAGTGCTGTAGGCTCGTGCGCCGGCGGCCGGTCGCGCGTGCACCGGGAACCGAACGATGATGCGGCACGGCCATGTCCATGGTGCGTCCGTGTCGGCGCACCTCGCTCCGGGCCCGTGCACTGCTCTGCTGCGGCGACGCGCAGCCCAACGTCGTCATCGCTGACCGCACGCACCACACACGGGCCATCGTCGACTCATTCCCGGTTGTCGGCCATGCTGCGCACATCGCGCGAGCTGGTGCCGGCCGAATAGCCGCCGACCGAGGTCGTGTCGCCAGAGGGATCATCGAAGTTGGCCCATGTCGCGCCCGGCGTCTGATGGCTCCACGGATACACACGCCCATCGTCGCCCCCGGATGCCCGCGTCCGCTCGGCAGCGCGTGGCAGCCGCCCGCCGACCCATGCGGCATGCCGACGTGCCTGTGTGCGGGTGATGTGCACCGCCGGGCGCTGCGCCCCGGCCGGATCAGCATACACATCGGCACGGCGGCCCGATCAATCCATGATCACACCAGCGCCATCTGCAGCCAACGACTGGCACGTGCCTGCTGCATCGCCCATTCGTTGGCCCGTGCACCACATGGGCATGTGACGCGCCTGGGCAACCACCATCGCTGCCAGCCACCGTCGGTGATCCCGGCATGCACGCCCGCCACGCCGTCGTCACGGCACAAACAACGGCTGGCTGCGTCGCATCATCTGGGCGATCGCGTCATCGACCGTGATGAAGCCATAGACCGCGCGTTCGAATTCCTCATCGGCAACTGTCTCGATCGCCTGCCACGCGGGGTGTGCCGGCACCGTGCGCACCAGCGGCACCTGATCCAAAAACACCCGGGCCGATGCCGGTGGCTGGGCTGGATCGAGGAACGCCGGCGATTCGGCGACGGCGCGCAACGCGGGCACGATGCGCCCGGCGCGAGCCAACAGCGTCTGGCCGATCGGGCCGGCAGCAAACTCGACAAACTGCCAGGCTGCAGCCTGCTGATCGCTCGCCCGAGGGATGCAGAAGCCGTCAGCGTGCAGCACACCCGCGGCGGTGGCCGCACGCGGCAGCGGTGCGACATCCCAATCGAATGCAGCGCTGGCGCGATACGTCGGCACGCCACGCCGACTATCCAGAAACATCGCCACCTCACCTGCGATGAAGCGCTGTTGGGCGCTCGTGGCCGCCTCGGCAACCGCATCGGGGGCTACATGGTCGCGCGTGTACAGGCCGACGAACCACTCGAAGGCGGTGCGCGCCTCGGGAGTATCGAGCGTCAGACGTCGGGGATCCAGCTGGTCATCGACCAGCGTACCACCAGCCTGCCAGATGAACGGAATCAGCCGATAGAACGAGATATCGCTGGCGAAGCCGTACTGATCGATCATCCCGTCGCCATCACGATCGCGCGTCAACGCACGAGCTGCCGCGCGCAGGTCGTCCCAGCGCCAGTCGGGCGCAGGCAGCGGCTGGCCGGCAGCGGCGAACATGTCACGATTGAGGTAGACCACCAGGCTGGCGACGTTCTGGGGGATGCCGTAGGTGGCGCCATCGATGACAAACGCCGCGAGTGCCTGGGGATAGTACGCGGACCGCTCGAGGCTCGTCGATTCGTCGAGCAGCGCGTCGAGTGGCACGAGATCGCCACGGGCCGCATATCCGGCGATGCGACGATAGTTGAGCAGCACCACGTCGGCCGGCGCGCC
>CAIQIY010000183.1 GCA_903871975.1 uncultured Chloroflexota bacterium
CGCGCCGCTCAGCCGGCGATGCGCCAGGCTGCACGCACGGCGCTGTCGCGCACCAGTGCGGCGTTCAGGCCATCACTCTCGGCGATGCGTGCTTCGGCCTGGGCGCGGCTGAAGTTCCAGGCGCGCATGTGGCGCAGCGTCAGCCGTTCGATCGCGACGTCCCACGGCGTGTCGAGATACCACACTTCGTCGCAGGCGGGTTGCGCCGCCTGCCAGCCGTCGCGGTCGTGGAGCAGATACAGCCCTTCGACGAGCACCAGGCGAATGTCGGGCGTGACGGTGACCGCATCGGCGACCGGGTCGCCGACATCGTGTGCGAACGTGGGCCAGCCGACGGCGGCGGTATGGTGGCGCAAGCGCCCCAGCCGCGCCACAAACCCGTCGGCGTCGAAGGTCCAGGGCGCGCCACGGCGCGCGAATGCCAGCGCCGGATCGGGCAACTGACGTAGCTGTGCCCGACTCAGGTGGAAGCCGTCCATGCCGAGCGCGAGCGCATACGGCGCGGTGGCCGCCGCGTTCAGCTGGTGTGCCAACTGTGCGGCCAGCGTGCTCTTGCCGGCGCCGGGCAATCCGGCGATGCCGATGATGGTGCGCGGCGCCCCGCCCGCCAGCCATTCGTGCAGCCGCGCCAGCGGATCGGCCAGCACGCGTACGGTCGTATCCATCCGCTCACCTCCCGTCGTTCATGTCTGCACCACCACACCTGGTCGCTCAGCCGAGCGGCGGCGGTTGGTGCACCACGAACACGTGGGCCTGCGTTCCCGCCGGATCGAGGATGACGAAATTGCGTACGCCATTCCAGCGGTAGCGGGCATCGGTGAGCAGATCGTGCACCTCGTAGGGCTGTGCCGGGTCAAGCGCCAGCGCATCGAGCGCCACATCGACGAAGCCGCTCTGCCGGTGGTGTGGGTCGAGATTGACGACGACCAGCACCCGATCGCGGCCGTCGGCACTGGTCTTCGAGTATGCGATGATCTGCTCGTTGTCGACAGCATGGAACCGCAGATTGATGGTGGATTGCAGCGCCGGATGCGCGCGACGCGCGCGATTGACCAGCGTGATCAGTGGCCGTAGCGAATCAGCCCGATCACGATCCCACTGGCGGATCTCGTACTTCTCGGAGTTGAGGTACTCTTCACGGCCCGGTGCGAGCGGCTGGTTCTCGGACAGCTCGAACGCCGGGCCATAGATGCCGTATGCCGGGCCCAGCGTCGCTGCCAGCACAAACCGGCTGACGAATGCCGGGCGACCGCCGTGCTGCAGCGCGAATGGCAGGATGTCGGGCGTGTTCGGCCACAGGTTTGCGCCGAAGAACTCACGCACCGGTTCGCTGGTCAGTTCCAGCATGAACTCGATCAGCTCGGTGCGCGTGTTGCGCCACGGAAAATAGTTGTACGACTGGGTGAAACCAAGCTTTGCCAGGCGATACATCACCTTTGGTCGGGTGAATGCCTCCGACAGGAAGATCGTGCCAGGGAACTCGTGGACGATCGTCTCGATGGCGTATTGCCAGAAATGATAGGGTTTGGTGTGGGGATTGTCGACGCGAAACACGCGCACACCGATCTGGCACCAGAAGCGGAACACGTCGGTCAATTCGGTCCATAGTGCACGCCAGTCGGCGCATTCGAAATCGAATGGGTAGATGTCCTGATATTTCTTGGGTGGATTCTCGGCGTACTGGATGGTGCCATCGGGCCGGGCGCGAAACCACTGAGGATGGTCACGCACGTATGGATGATCGGGCGAGCATTGCAGCGCGATATCCATCGCCAGTTCGAGGCCATGTGCCGCCAGCGCATGGATGAGCGCGCGCACGTCGTCGAGTGTACCGAGTTGCGGATGGACATCGCGGTGGCCACCGGCCGCGCTGCCGATGCCCCACGGGCTGCCGACATCATCGGGCGCTGCCTGCACTGCGTTGTTGCGGCCCTTGCGGAAGGTCGTACCGATCGGGTGGATCGGCGGCAGGTAGACGATGTCGAAGCCCATCGCGGCGATATCGGGCAGCAGCCGCATGACATCGCGCAGGGTGCCATGTGCGCCGGGCTCGGCCGCACAGGATCGGGGGAACAGCTCGTACCATGCGCCGAAGCGGGCGCGCTCGCGACTGACCTCGACCGGCAACGGTGTCGACTGGCTGACGAACTGGCGTTCGTCGTGGCGTGCCATCAGCTCGGCCAGCTCGGTGCCCAGCGCCCGCTCCGCTGCGTCCGGCGCGGCGTGATGCAGCGCCACGGCATACTCGTGCAGGATGGCGCCGTCGTGGGCCCCGGCGCGCTCGGCCGCCGCCGCCACCAACGCGGCGCCGATCTGCAGATCCACCGGCGTGATGGCGCCGGCCGCCTGACGGCGCTGCAAGTCGCGCGTCCAGGTGCCAAACCGATCGATCCACGCCACGACGCTGAACTCCCAGCGCCCCAGCGCATCGACGACGAAGCTGGCCTGCCAGCGATCGTTGCCCAGCGGCAGCAGCGGCGTCTCGGCCGGCGCCGCACCACGCGGGCCATACCAGAGCGCCGCCCGCACCGCGTCGTGCCCATCGCCGAAGACATCGGCGGTCACCGTCACGCGGTCGCCGATGATGCGCTTCACCGCGAACATGCCGCCATCGAGCTGCGGCGCCACCGACTCGATCATCACCCGGCTCCGCCCGGCGATCGTGTCCATCGAATCCTCCCCGCCGGTCATCGGCGCAACAGCGATTGGTAGAGCGCGAGGGTGCGTTCGGCGATTGCCCGCCAGCTGAAGTGCTGCTCGACGCGCTGTCGCCCGGCTGCGGCGAATCGCGCGCGCATGGCGTCGTCGGCGATCACCTGGTTGATCGCGCGCGCCAGCGCACCGGCGAACGCCGCGGGGTCCTGCGGATCGAAGCTCCCCGGATGCAGCCGCGGATCGACCAGCAGGCCGGTCTGTTCGTGCAGTACGACCTCGGGGATACCGCCGACCGCCGACGCGACTACCGCCGTACCGCACGCCATCGCCTCGAGATTGATGATGCCGAATGGCTCGTAGACCGACGGACAGCAGAAGACGCTGGCGTGGCTGTAGAACTGGATGACCTCGTGGCGCGGCAGCATCTCGCGGACCCAGATCACCCCCGCGCGCTGCTGCGAGACGGCGGCGACGCGCCGTTCCATCTCGGCGCCGATCTCGGGCGTGTCGGGGGCACCGGCACATAACACGACCTGGATGGCCGGATCGAGCTGCTCGATCGCGGCGACCAGATGCAGGATGCCTTTCTGGCGGGTGATGCGACCGACGAACAGCACGAAGGGCCGCTCGGGATCGACGCCGCGGCGCACCAGCGCATCGTTGGCGGTGGTGGCGCGGTAGTGCTCGAGATCGATGCCGTTGTGGATGACATGCACGCGCTCGGGCGCTACGTCGAATAACCGCAGGACGTCCGCACGGGTCTCGTGCGAGACGGCGATCACTGCATCGGCCGCCTCGATCGCGGTGCGCTCCATCCAGGCGCTCAGATGGTAGGCGTTGCCGAGTTGTTCGACCTTCCATGGCCGCAGTGGCTCGAGCGAATGGACGGTCAGGACCATCGGAACTTGCCATAACTGCGCGGCGAGGACGGCGGCCATGTCGGTGTACCAGGTGTGACAATGCACCACCTGGGAGTCAATCGTATCGCGCGCCATCGCCAGGCTGCGCTGGAATGCGTCGAGGGCGCCGCGAAAGCGCGGATCACTGTTGTGCGCGGCCTCGGGCCACGGCGCGTACCCGCGCACCCGCAATGATTCGTCGTGAATGTCCTGGTCACCGAAGCAACGAACATCGACCGCGATCGAGCGTGCCAGCTCGCGCGTCAGGTACTCGACGTGGACGCCGGCACCGCCATAGACATACGGTGGATATTCATTCGTGAAGAACGTGACCTTGTTGAGCGTCACATCGAACCTCCCTGTGCCGCATGCAATGCGCTGCGGATGCCGTGCAACGGAATCTGGAGCCAGTCCGGCCGATTGGCGATCTCGTAGCGCACTTCGTAGATCGCACGTTCAAGCTCGAATGCGGCCAGTGCAGCATCGCGCAGCGCCGCATCGGCGGGCAAGCCCGGCAGATCGCCGGCGGCGACCACATACGCCGCGAGGAAGCGGGCGCGGGCCTGCTGGCGCCAGCGTTCGGCCCAGCGCAACGCCGGGCCGTAGGGCGGCGCGCCGGCAAACGCCGCCGCCGTCGCCGCATAGCTGAGCGAGCGCGTCATCCCGGCGACGTCCTTGAGTGGCGAGGCATGCGCACGACGCTCGTGCAGTGGCCGCAACGGCTCGCCCTCAAAGTCCAGCACCAGCGGGCCGCGGTTGCTCATCAGGATCTGGCCCAGGTGCAGATCACCGTGGACCCGGCTCAGCGCCACGCCGGCATCGGCCAGATCGGCGATGCGCGCCAGGCACTGCGCCAGCGCCGGTTCGAACCCCGCCCAATCCGACGGCGTCACGCCAGCCTGCGCGGCGGCCGCCGGATAGTGCGCCAGGAGCGCACCCGTCGCATGCCAGGCCCGCCACACGCCGGCGATCCAGCCAGCGGCGTCCTCGTGCTGCATTGGTCGTGGCGCGAACGCCGGGCCGGGTGCCGTAGCCAGCGCGCGATGCACCACGCCAACCAGGTGGCCCAGGCGGTCCAGTTCGCGCCACGTATCTTCGGCCAACCGCGCCAGCATCGCCTCGGCGGTCGCTTCGTCGTGCGGCTCGATCGCCGCAGTCGCGACGAACAGGTCGGCCAGCAGGCGCTGGAGCCGCTGCCAGGCGTCGCCATCGTTCGGTTCGAATGCCTGCAGCATGCCCACGGAATGCACAACACCTGCGGCGTCGTGATATTCGAGGCTGCCGAGCAACGCCGGCACCAAGGTGGCTGCCGGCCCGCTGGCGAGCGCCTGGCCAATCTCGATGTCGGGATTGATCCCGGCGACCACCCGCCGATAGCACTTGAGGATCGCCCGATCGCCATAGATCAGCGAAGTGTTCGACTGCTCGGCGGTCACCAGGCGTGCTGCCGGCACCGACGTGGGCAGCGCGGCAGTGGCGCGGCCAACGATGCGCCCATGCGTCAGCGCGAGCGTGCCGTTGTGCGCAATCAGCCCAAACAGGCGTTGCTGCCAGACAGGCAGCGCGAAGGCGTCGTGCCACGCGGCATCGGTGGCCTGCACCGGCACCAGCCACACCTCGCCGGCAGCACCGTCCAGCCGCACCAGCATCACCAGCACCGCATCGACGACCGCCTGGTCGACGATCGCGACATCGGTGCATGCTCGCCCTTTGCCCGAGAACCAGCGCTGGGCCTGCAACCACGGCACCAGCGTCGCCAGCGGCGGAGAAGACGACATCATCGTGATCGCACCAACCTCTCACCCACTCTCACCCATCGGCTGCGCTGGCGTCGCGCAATCGACTGGCGCGCCACGCAGCACGGAACGACTCGATCGGCACCAGGCTGCCATCGGCAGCACATAACGACCAGTGCTCCCAGCCGTTGCAGCTCGAGAGGCCCGCCAGCTGGGCGCCGAGGCGGTGAATCGAGCCGCTGCGACCATCATCAAGCACCAGGGATCCATCGACACAGACCGTCGCACGCGCATCGCGCCGGCGGTCGAACACAAGCACGGCACCGACTGGCACCAGCCCGGCTGCGACCAGCGTGCCAAATGCGACCCGCGGCTGCCGTCGCTGGCTCTGTGTCTGCCGTACCGCTGCCGCATGTGCCGGCGGTGTGATCGCGGCGATGCGCTGCCGTGCCGCCTCGGCGTAGGCTGCGTCGCGCTCGATGCCCAGCACCCGCCGCCCCAGCCGCCGCGCGACGGCGCCCGTCGTGCCGGTGCCGAAGAATGGGTCGAGGATGAGATCCCCGGGATTGGTGCTGGCCAGGATGACGCGGTATAGCAGCGCTTCGGGCTTCTGCGTGGTGTGCAGCTTGACCCCGCCAGGCGCGATCCGCTCGGCACCCGTACAGAGCGGCAATTCCCAGTCGCTGCGCATCTGGCGATCGTCGTTCGCAACCTTCATCGCCTGGTAATTGAACGTATACCGCCGCTGCCGCCGGCTCTTCTTGCACCAGATCAGCGTCTCGTGGGCATTGGTGAAGCGCACGCCCCGGAAGTTGGGCATCGGGTTGGATTTCACCCAGATGATGTCATTGAGCAGCCAGAACCCGAGATCCTGCAGGATGGCGCCGACACGGAAGATATTGTGGTAGCTGCCGATCACCCACAGCGTGCCGTCATCCTTCAGGACACGCCGCGCCTCGCCGAGCCAGCTGCGCGTGAATGCATCATACGCCGGAAAGCCATCAAACTGGTCCCACTCGTCATCGACGGCAGCGACCACCGATCGATCAGGTCGTTGCAGGCCGCCGCGCAGCTGCAGATTGTAGGGTGGATCGGCGAAGATGCAATCGATACAACGATCGGGGAAGGTTCGCATCACATCGATGCAATCTCCTTCGATCACCTGATCGACTGCCAGCACCGAGGTGATTGCGGATCGCGCCACGCGAGTTCTCCCACCCGGACGGATGTGTCGCTTCTGACAGTATACCAGAGGCATCGCCGAGTGCGCTCGTCGGCGATCCGGCCCGACGGGCATTCCACCAGCCCGGGCAGGCATGCCCGGAGCGCTGGCCGCTCCACGACGGTGCATCAGCCCTGGTGGCCCGACCAACCTCTTGACAACCACCGCCCGCCGGTGTAGACTCGCCACGTGGTATAGACCACTGGTGGTCTCACCTCAGTGACGAGGGCGGGCATGAGACTGAACCGTACCAGCCCGGTGCCGTTGTACTACCAACTCGCCGAGACATTGCGCGAGCAGATTCGCGCCGGCGAATGGCGTGCCGGCGACCGGCTACCACCCGAGCGTCTGCTCGCCGAGCAGCACGGTATCAGCCGGATGACCGCACGGCAAGCCGTCTCGTATCTGGTGCGGGAAGGCACGCTGGTGGTACGGCACGGGCTGGGCACCTACGTTGCAGCGCCGCGCTACGACTTCGACGCATTCCACCTGTTTGGCTTCAGCGAAGATGCGCGTGCCCAGGGTGCCGCCGTACGATCGCGCGTGATCGAACATGGCCCGTGCGTACCACCGCGGCGCGTCGCGCGGCAGCTGCGGCTCGCCGACGACGACGACGCGATGCGGCTGGTCCGGCTGCGCCGTGCCGACGAGACTGCGGTGCTGCTCGAGACGTTGTACCTGCCGCTGCACTACTGCACCGGCTGGCAGCGCAGCGAGCTCGAACATGGCTCGATCTACGCCTTGCTCGAGCAGCGCGGCGTACGGCTCGCGCGTGCCGAGCAGTCACTCGAAGCCACGATCGCCAACGAATACGAGAGTCGGCTGTTTGGCATCGAGCAGGGCGCACCGATGATCCTGCTCGAAGGCATCACCAGCGACACCCATGGCCAGCCCATCGAATACTTCAAAGCCGTGTATCGTGGCGACCGCTTCACGTTTCGCTTCGCCAGCGAGCGTGGCCTCGTCATGCCATTGACAGCCTGGCACAGCGCCGTCGGTCGCGGCCATGACGCCGCCGACCGGGGAGAGCGGGGACGATCATGACCTACAAGCCATCACCGCGACCGACGTTCGATGGGCCGGCCGCCATTCCGCTGGCGAGCACCGCACGCCATCTGTGGGGCGACGCCGAAGCCGGCGAGGTGTCAGACTGGATCTACGTCTCAAGTGACAAGATTCATCAATTGCTGTTCGGCCTGAATCCCGGCGAGATGTTTCGCCATTCGCCGGCACATCGGACGATCTTTGCCGCCGACGAGATCTATTACGTCGTCGCGGGTGTGATGGCGCTGGCCAACCCGGCCACCGGCGAAGTGCAGCTGGTGCGCGCCGGCGAGGCGGCATTCTTTCGCCGCGACACGTGGCACCACGCGTTGGCATTGGGCGACGAGCCGCTGCGGGTGCTCGAGTTCTTTGCGCCGCCACCCTCGCAGGGCACCTCGGGGGCCTATTCGCGCACACAGCCCTACCTTGCGGAATCGCGCTACACCGACGACGGTGTGCTCGGCCGCTGGCCGATGGAGCGTGCAGCCATCGAAGCCGGCTTCAGCATGCGGCCGGTGCGCGCTGCCGATCTGCTGTGGCGCATCGAAGGGCACGAGCATCGCACGCTGGTGGGGCTGTTGTGCGCCACCGAGCATCTGACAGTCGGGCGTGCCGAGCTGCGGCCGGGCACGCGCAGCGATCCGCGGCAGCATGGCGGCGATGCCAGCCTGTACGTCCTCGATGGCGTCTTGCATGTATTGTTGCCGGATCACGACGGCCCGCGCTGGTTCGAGCTGCAGCCCGGCGACGGCTTTTACGTCCCCGAAGGCGTGCGGTACCAATGGTTCAACACCGGCAACCGCCCGACCAGCCTGCTCTTTGGTGTCGCACCGGCATATGTGCCGCGGAGTCAGCCGTGAATGTGGTCGATGTCGCCATCGGTGTCGATGTTGGCGGCACCAAGATCGCCGCCGGCTTGGTGCGCCTGCGCGATGGCGTGGTGCTTGAGCGCCTGCACCAGCCGACTGCGCCAGCGCGTGGCGGTGCGGCGGTCCTCGACGACGCACTGGGCCTGGCGCGGCAGCTGTGGCACGCAGCCGAGCAGAGCGGGTTCGCTCCCGGCGCCATCGGTGTCGCGTTGTGCGAGCTGATCGACCCCGCGCAGCGACCAGCCAGCGGGCACACCGTCGACTGGCGCGGCCTGGCGGCGCGCGAGCGGTTTGCCGAACTGGCGCCGACCACGTTCGAGGCCGATGTTCGGGCGCATGCCATCGCCGAGGCGCGCGTCGGCGCCGGGCAGGCCCACGGGTCGTTCGCGTTCATCTCGATCGGTACCGGCATCAGTTCGACCATCATGGTCGATGGTGCGCCGTGGCGTGGCGCACGAGGCAATGCGCTGGTGCTGGCCAGCTCGCCGCACCCGCAGTGGTGCAGCCGCTGCGGCGCCCACGAGACCACCATCCTCGAGGATGCTGCTGCCGGCCCGGCGATCCTGGCGCGCTATCGCGCGGCCGGCGGCAACGCCGTCGATACCGCCGAGGTGCTGGCCCGCATCGACCACGACCCGCGCGCTGCGATGGTCGTCGGTGAGGCGGCAGCAGCCCTCGGCAGTGCGATCGGCTGGCTGGTCGATGTCGTCGACCCGGCGGCAGTGGTGCTGGGCGGTGGGCTCGGCAGCGTCGATGGGGTCTATCACGATTGGCTGTGTCAGGCGATTCGCGCCGCGATCTACGCCGATGACACCCGCCGGTTGCCGATCGAGCGGGCACGCTGTGGCGCCGACGCCGGCGTGATCGGTGCCGCGCTGGCGGCGGGGGGGCACTGATGAGCGTTGTACAGCCCGGCTGGCGCAGCTGGCCACTCGTGCGGCACCTGCGCGCCATCTGGTTGCGGCGGCTCACGCCACTCGCCGGTGGCCGAATGACTCGTGGCACCGTCATCGTGCGCTACTACTGGGCGCGCTTCCTCGAGCGCCACCGCGGCGACATTCGTGGCCGCGGCCTCGAGATCGGCGAGACCACCACGCTGCGCCGGTACGGCGGCACCGCGATCACCAGCGCCGAGGCGCTCGATCTCGCACCGCACCACGACGCCGTCACCGTCGTCGCCGATCTCACCGGCGCCGATCACGTCGCCGCGGATCAATACGACTGCTTCATCGTGCCGTTCACCATGACCGTCATCTACGATGTCGACTCGGCGCTGTATCATGCCGTGCGCATCCTCAAGCCGGGTGGTGTGCTGCTGATCAACTTCGCATGCGTCGACTATTACCTGTATCGGGGCCTCGACATGGGTACCGGTGCGCCGTTGTACATGTACTGGTGGTTTACGCCACTCCAGGTCGAAGAATCGCTGCACCGCTGTGGGCTCACTCCGGCGGATTACCAGCTCGACATCCAGGGCAACCTGTTCAGTCGCATCGCGTTTCAGCTCAACATGCCCATCGAAGATCTCAGTCGCGCCGAGCGCGATACCGTCGATCCCGGTCATCCGTTGCTGATCTCGGTGCGCATCGTCAAGCCTGCAGGCTGGGCCGGTGCGCGCCCGACGCCGCGTCAGCCCCAGGTACGGCCCGGCCTGCACCCGGCGCGCCTCGATCCCGCCGCCGGGCATTACGGCGATGCCTATCGTTGATCGAATCAGGAGGGAACATCACCATGGGTCACGACACGCACGGAACCAACCGCTTCGGACGTCGCTCGTTCCTGCGCGCGCTGCTCGGTGGCAGTGGCGCTGCATTGCTGGCTGCCTGTGGCCAGGCGGCGAGCCCCGCCGCGCCGACGGCGGCACCGGCCGAGCCGGCCGCCCCGCCGACCGTCGAGTCGGTCAGCGGACCGGTGACACTCACGTGGTCCAACCGCTACTCGACTGCGACGACCCAGGAGATCCTGCCGCTGATGGTCGGCGAGTTCGAAAAGCAGTACCCCAACATCAAGGTCGACTACGAGAACCCGGGCGTGGGTGATGCGTATGTCGAGGGCTTGCTGGCCAAGATCGCCGGTGGCAATCCGCCCGATGTCGCCACGCTCTACGAGCCACCCGCCGAGTTCGCTGCCCGCGGCTCGTTGCTGGCGATCGACGACTACATGGCCTCGGCGGCGACTGCCAAGCCCGATGCCTTCTACCCCTCGGTGCTCAAGTCGACACAGTGGCAGGGCAAGACCTATGGCCTGCCGTCGTCGGCGGGTGCCGGCGCGATCTATACCAACACCGCCATGCTCGGCGCCGCCGGCGTCTCGGCCGACCGCGACGCCTTCCCGAAGACCTGGGACGACCTCAAGGCGTTGTCGGCGCAGTTCGTCACGGTCACCGACGGCGAGGTGCAGCAGGCCGGCTTCGTGCCGTTCGTCGGCAACAGCTGGCTGTATCCGGCGTGGTCGGCGATGAATGGCGGCCAGATCTACGACTCTGCCGCCAATGCCTATCGCATCGACAGCGACCAGAACGTCGAATGGATCGAGTACTGGGTCAAGTGGCTCGACGATCAGTACGGCGGCAACCTCGAGCAGCTGACCATCGCCGGCAACTGGGCCGGTACGTACCCCGACAGCGCGTTCCACCTCGGCCGCGCAGCGATGGCCACCGAGGGTAGCTGGGCCTCGACCGACGCCGAGATCCCCTTCGACTGGGAGGTGATGCGCTTCCCGGTCGGCCCGAGTGGCAGCAAGTCGTTCACCGCCTTCTGGCCCAACTGGTGGGTCATCCCCCAGGGCGCCAAACAACCCGAGGCAGCCTTCCAGTTCATCGAGTTCGTCGCCACCCGCGGCTGGGAGATCTGGTACCAGTACATCATGGATACGCCGTCGTGGCGCGGCTTCCCGCCCTCGGTGCTCACGACCAAGCTGGTCAACCAGACCAGCCCCGAGCGGGCGACGAATGTCAATACGTTCTTCGCCAATTACCTCGAGGATGCCGTCGAGATGTGGACCTCGCCGGTCGAGACGTTTGCCCAGGACACGCTGACGGCGGCGATCGACGAGGTGCTGAACAAGCGCAAGTCGGCGAAGGACGCGCTGGCCGAGGCACAGGCGACGTGTCAGGCCAAGCTCGACGAGACGCTCAAGGGTTGACCAGCTGTGCCGGGGGTGGTCGGCGTGCCGGCCATCCCCGGCACCGGGAAGGAGCCGGATCATGGCATCGATCACGCCGGCCGACCAGCCGCCCGTGGCGCGGCGCGCGCCACGGCTCAGCAAGCAACTGCGGCGCGATCTTCAGGCCTACCTGTTCCTCGCGCCGTGGCTCTTCTCGTTGCTGGCCTTCACCGCGTATCCGATGATCGCGTCGTTCTACTTTTCGCTCACCAAGTACAGCATCCTCAATCCACCACGCTGGATCGGGGTGGACAACTTCGTCACGATGTTCACCAATGATCCGCTGTATTGGAAGGCTGTCGCCAACACGGCCTACTATACGTTCGTGTCGGTGCCGCTCAGCATCGTGGTGGCGCTGGGGCTGGCGCTGTTGCTCAATCAACGCGCACGCGGCATCGGCATCTACCGGACGATCTACTACCTGCCGAGCCTGATGCCGGTGGTGGCGAGCACGCTGCTCTGGCTGGTGCTGCTCGATCCGCGGTTGGGCCTGGTGAACATTGGCCTGCAGGCGATTGGGCTGCCCAAGCTCGGTTGGCTGAGCAGCGCCGACTGGTCGAAGCCCGGCATCATCCTGATGTCGTTGTGGACCGGCACCGGCTCGGCGATGCTGATCTTCCTGGCGGGCCTGAAAGATGTGCCATCATCGCTGCTCGAGGCGGCGATGATCGATGGCGCCAACGGCTGGCAGCGCCTGCGGCATGTCACGATCCCATTGCTGACGCCGACGATCTTCTTCAACCTGATCATGAGCATCATCGCCTCGTTCCAGGTCTTCGGGCCGGCATATGTCGCGGGTGATGGCGGCGCACGGCAGGCCGGGCCACTCAATTCACTGCTGATGTATATGCTGCTGATCTATCGCAACGCCTTCCGATTCTTCGAGATGGGCTACGCATCGGCCCTGGCACTGGTGATGTTCATCGTCCTGGTGGCACTCACGCTGGCGGTGGTGCGCTCGTCGGATTCCTGGGTGCATTACGAAGTCGGACGGCGATGAAGCATCCGGGGAGGTGCGTATGACCGCGCATGAGATCGCCGCACAGGTACGGCGGCAGCGGCTGCTCTACCGCACCCTGACGGGTGTGCTGGCACATCTGGCGCTGAGTGGCGTGGCGGTGCTGTTCATCGTGCCATTCGCCTGGCTGATCGTGACGTCGCTCAAGCCACTCAACCAGGTGTTCACCGATCCGCTGGTGTGGTTGCCCGATCCGGTGATGTGGAGCAACTACCAGGAAGCCCTGACCAGCCCGGCGTTTCCGTTCATGCGGCTGCTGGGCAATACGGTGATCTACGCCGTCGCGTCGACGGCCGGCACGATCGTCTCGGCGGTGGTGGTCTCCTATGCCTTCGCCCGCCTCGAGTTCCGCGGGCGCGACCTGTTGTTCGGCATCACGCTGGCGACGATGATGCTGCCGGGGATCGTGACGCTCATCCCGACGTATCTGCTGTTCCGCTGGCTCGGCTGGATCGGTACCTATCTGCCACTGATCGTGCCCCTGTGGTTCGGTAGCGCGTTCAACATCTTCCTGTTGCGGCAGTTCATGATGACCATCCCGGTGGATCTCACCGATGCAGCGCGCATCGATGGCGCCAGCGACTTCACCATCCTCTGGGCGATCATGGTGCCACTGATCAAGCCGGCATTGCTGGTGGTCGGGCTGTTCCAATTCATGGCGTCGTGGAATGACTTCTTCGGCCCCTTGATCTATCTCGACGAGGCCAGCGAGTATCCGCTCGTGCTCGGCCTCTATGCGTTCCGGACACGCTTCGGGGTGCAATGGCACCTGATCATGGCCGCCTCGCTGGTCGTCACCTTCCCGATCATCGCGTTGTTCTTTGCGGCACAGCGCTATTTCATCGAAGGGGTGACGATGAGTGGATTGAAGGGGAGCTGACTTCGGGTTCGTCGTGTGCAGGAGAACAACGTTCATGGCTCAATCCACCGTTCGTATCGGTATCGTCGGCTGCGGCAGCGTGATGCGCGGGCCATACACCAACCAGATCAAGCGCATGCTCGCCGCCGGCAGCGCCATCGAGGTCACGGCTGCCAGCGATGTCGATCCGCTGCGGCGCAGCATCGCCGAGGAGCGCTTCGGTGAGATTCTGTTCTCGACCAATTACCGCGAGGTCGTCGAATCGCCCGACGTCGACCTCGTGCTGGTGCTGACGTCGATGCAGCAGCACGGCGAAATCACCCGCGCGGCGCTCGAAGCCGGCAAGCACGTGCTGGTCGAGAAGCCGATGTCGACATCGCTGAGCGAGGCGGCCGAACTGGTCGAGCTGTCGAAGCGCAGCAAGGGATTGCTGGTGCCGGCACCGCATGTCGTGCTGAGCCCGACGTTCCAGGAGATGTCGCGGCGGATCCACCGCGGCGAGATCGGCCAGGTGCTGCAGGCACGCGCGATCTATGGCTGGAACGGCCCGTCGTGGGGCAAGTGGTTCTACAGCCCGGGCGGCGGCTCGATGTTCGACCTCGGCGTGTACAACGTCACGAGCCTGACGGCACTGCTCGGGCCGGCACAGCGCGTGACCGCGATGACCGGCATCGCGCGCCCCGAGCGCATCGTCGACGGTGAGCCGATGCAGGTCAAGGCCGAGGACACGGCACACATCCTGATCGACTTCGGTCGCGATGTCTTCGCGGTGGTCACCACGGGCTTCACGATGCAGCGCTATCGCTGTCCGGCGATCGAGATCTACGGCAGCGAAGGCACCATCCAGATGCTCGGCGATGACTGGGACCCCGAAGGGTTCGAGTTGTGGCGCAACGATGTCGGTGCGTGGCAGCTCTTCGACGAGACGCGCCCCGACTGGCCGTGGACCGATGGCCTGCGGCACATGGTGGAGTGCATCCAGCACGGGCAACGGCCGATCATCACGCCGGAGCATGGCTATCACGTGCTCGAGATCATGCTCAAGGCCGGCGAGGCTGGTCGAACTGGCCAGGCATTGCCGATCGAGAGCCGCTTCACGCCGCCGAGCTTCCTCGCCGCCAACGAGCGTGTCGCGGCGCACCTGATCCACGACCCCGACAATCAATGATGGGATGATGCGGCGGGGCGCAGGCAGCCGATGGCTGCGCCCCGCGAGGAGCACCTGCAGATGATCCTGATCACGGGCGCGAGCGGCTATGTCACTGCAGCCGTGGCTGCAGATCTGGCACGCGACCACGCGGTGCGCCTGGTGGGCCGGCGCCCGCCGACGGCGCTCGGCAGGCCTATACCACCCGGTGCGACGTTCATGGCCGGCGATCTGGCACAGCGCGACGACGCCCGCCGCGCGGTGGCCGACGTCGATGCCATCGTGCACATCGGTGCGGACAACTGGATCTCGCCGGACACGTTTCGCAACAACGCGCTGAGCACGTATTACCTGCTCGAGGCTGCCGCCGAGGTGGGGCTGCGCCGTGTGGTGTTCGCTTCGAGCAACTGTGCGCTCGGCCATTGCGCCAGGCCGGTCGGCGTGCCATTCGTGCCGCAGCGGTTCCCCATCGACGAACAGCATCCGGCCGACGTGACCGACAACTACGGGCTGTCGAAACAGGTCAACGAACAGACGGCCGCGGCGTTCGCGCGGTCGCACCAGATCGACACGATCGCGCTGCGCCTGGCGTGGTGCTGGGGCGCCGATGAGCTGCAGGCGCGGCTGGCGCGCACGCACGAGTCGACCGACGGCCTCGGTGGCTTCTGGGCGTATGTCGACATGCGCGATGAGGCCCAGGCCTACCGCAAGGCGCTCGCGGCGCCGCTGCCGGCACAGGCGGCCTGCCGCGCGTTCTACATCAATGCGGCCGATACCTTCGCCGATCTGCCGTCGGCCGAACTCGTCGAGCGGCACTTTCCGGCGCTGGCCGCATCGCATCACCTCGACGGCCATGACTCGTTCTTCAGCTGGCGGGCTGCCGAGGCGGCGTTCGGCTATCGGCCGGAATATTCCTGGCGTGCGTGACACGACCGGGTGGGGGTGTCGCCGGCGTGTGCTGCGCCGCCGCGGCTCGCGGGGCAGGCATCATCGCGCTACCGGTCGTCGCAGGGCTGTGTCGGCGAAGCGTTGGAGTGCGGTGGGATCGATGCCGGCGTTCGCCCCCCGGTAGGCGGCGAGCGCGGCAGCGATGACGGGGCGGTGTGCCGGCCAGGCCAACCAGCCCCAGCGCGCGCCGGCGGCTTTCGACAGAATCAATCCATGGTGTGCTGCAGCGACGCGACACAGGTTCAGCGTGAGGTACACCGGCTCGGCCGCGATGCGCGCCGGTGCATCGGCGACATCGCCGTCGATGGCGTCGAGATAGTCGCCCCACGGTACCGCCGGCAACACGCGCTGCGCATCGCCGCCCCAGAGCGTCAGGCCACGCGCCCGCGCCACCGTGACATGCGCCGCCAGATCGGGGTCGGCGCGCACCCCCGGTGCCGTGCCGGAGGGCGCGCCGTCGGCCAACTGCTGTTGCGTCAGCGCGCGCCACGCCTCGCTGTAATGCAGCTCGAACGGCGCCGGGTGGCGCCACGGTTGCAGCTGGGCAGGCGTGACGAACGAAATCTCGATCGGCTGCGGCGCACCCGAGCACTCGAGCAACCACTGCGCGAGTGCCGCCCGCTGCGCATCGGTGAGCCCGTCGCCCACGACCACGAGCACGTCGAGGTCGCTGTGGGCCGGGTGAAAGCCGCCCAGCGCGACCGAGCCATGCACGATCACCGCGCGCAGCGCAGCGCCGAGCCGCTGCCGGCACCCGTCGACCAGTCGCGTGCACTGCGGCATCAGCATCGCCGGCATTGGCGCATGCAGCGGCCGGCTCGCCCAGCCCGCATCAGCGTGAGCCCCACACGCGAACCCGCGGCGCAGCAACCAGTCGCTGGCTGGCGCGATCAGCCGGCGGGCAGCGTGCTGCCCCGCCAGCGCCAGCGCAGCCTCGAGCAGCACGCCACCGACGCCGATGCCGCGTGCTGCCGGCGACACCTCGAGGCGCTGCAGGCGTGCTGCATCACCGTCGAACGCGAGCTCTGCAGCCCCGACTCGCCCGCCCGCGTCGCGCGCGACCAGCAGCGCCGCGCCGGCGGCGTGCGCACGGGCGACGACGATCCCACCTGCCGCCATGCCATCGCTCGTGCTGCTGGCCGGCGGGCTCAGATCAGGCCCTGCTTGCGTGCCTCGACTACCGCCAACCGGCGGTTCGTCACGCGGAACGCCCGCAACACATTCTCGACGTGCTTACACGCCGTACGGTACTGAATGCCCAGGTGCGCCGCGATCTGCTGGTTCGTCAGCCCCCGGTCGAGCAATCGCAACACCTCGATCTGACGGTCCGACAGAATGCCGTCCCCGACCAGCGTGCCCAGTTCCTCGAGTTGCTCGGCGGTGAATCCCAGGCGGCCGTGGTGGACGGCGCGCAACACATCGACGATCTGATCCGATGAGCCCTCCTTGCTCAGAAAGCCCACCGCCCCATCCTGGGCGACGGTGCGCAGCCACTGTTGCTCGGGCGCCGAGGTGAACATGATGACCGCGACGTTTGGTGCGGCGCGATGCAGCTCGCGCAACAACGCGTGCCCGTGGCTGGCATCGGGCCGGGCATCATCGCTGGTGCCGCGAATGCGCAGGTCCAACAACACAATCGCCGAATCCAGCCGGCGCAGGACGGCGAGCGCCTCGCTCGCGGTGCTCGCCGTATGGATTGCGCCGATCTCCGGCACGAGCTGCAGCAGATTACTCACGGCATCGGCGATGAACCCGCTGTCATCGACGACGAGCAGCTGGCTCGCCGCGACGGTTGATTCAACCACTTCGTCGGTGGCTTCCCTGGTCATCGTGCAACTCCTTCCGCTCACAGCGGAATCACCGCGCGAAACCGCGTTCCCGGCCGCAGGTTCTCGACCAGAAACTCGCCGCCCAGATGCGCAACACGCGCACGCGCCGTCGCCAGCCCCAACTGCCGGCGCGCCGGCTGGCCGTTGCGCTGCGTGGAATCGTCGCGGATCCCGACACCATCGTCAGTCACCGTCAGCATCACCTCGAGCGACGTCGCGGTCAGCTCGAGCCAGCAGTGGGGCGCCTGGGCATGATCGCGCACGTTGTTCAGCGCCGTTCGTGCCAACGAGAAGATCGTCTCCTGGATCGGCTGCGGGACATCGTCGAGTTCGGCCGAGATTCGGCAGGTATAGCGCGTCGTGCCGCCAGCGTTCATCTGGAACACCAGCCGCTCAAGGGCACTCTCGAGACTCTCGACGCTCAGGTCGACCGGCTTGGCGCCATCGACCGTCTTGCGCAGCGTGCGCCCGAGCCCGACGCCCTGGGCATGGATGGTGCCGAGCGCGTCGCGCAGCACCGTCGCATCGATGCGCCCCTCGGTCGTCTGGCGCAACAGGGTGTAGAGCCGGATCTCGAGCGCCTTGCTCTCGGCGAGCGCGCTGTCGTGGAGCTCCATCGCGATGTCGTCGAGCGCCCGCTCGCGCAGCCGCTGCAATTCGTCGAGTTGCTCGAGCAACTGACCGCGCAACTCGTTCTTCTCCTCGAGCTCGGCGATCAGATCCGAGCCGGAGATCGCCAGCACCAGCCCGATCGGCATGATCGCCGCAACTGCGGTGATCAGGTCGTATGGCACGGCAATGCGCAGGTTGGCTGCGCCGAGCGCCAACACCAGGATGCTGCCGGCCAGGCTCCACGAGACCGCCATGATGCGCATCTGCCGTCGCTCGGTCTCGCTGCGCTGGTCGTCGTTCATCAGCTCGATGGCACCACGCACCAGGCTGGCCGCGACACCACTGGTGAGGAAGATGATGCTGGCGACCTGGACGGGGAATTGCAGCCGCGCCATCGGGCGTGCATTGCTGAAGTAAAACGTCAGCCCCAGCAGGGTGCTGATCGCGCTGCCACTGCCGTAGATCACTGGTACCAGCCAGCGGTAGCGCTCGAGCCATGACGACCGGCGCGGGAACGCGAATGCCAGGTGCCACAGGAGTGCGCCGAGCATGCCGTTGGGCGGCGAGCCCATCACCGCCGGGAAGATCGGCCGGTTGTAGAACCGGTCGACGTTGCCGTTGTGGCTGTGATAGAACGCTGTGTTGGCAGCGAAGAGCATCACGAAGCCGATCAGCTGCCGGCCGGTGGTGCGCGCCGACGACAGCAGAATGTAGCCGCCGATGCTGAAGGTGATGCCGACCAGGAAGATGATGCCGTAGCCCTCGAGCAGGTGGCTCAGGTTGAACTGCGTGACGGGTACGCTGGTGCGCAACTGCTGGCCGTCAATGGTGACGATGTCGTAGGTGATGGGCGTGCCGATCGGTTGTGTCGCGTAGATCCGCGAGAACTCCATCGGATCCTGCCCGTTGATCGCGGCGATGTGTGTGTGCGGCTTGAGCCCGGCTTGTGGCCCCGGCCAGTGTCGCGGCACCTCGAAGCTCACCGTGTGGCCGCGCGTCGGGTCGTATTGCCAGATGAAGCCGCCAAACCCGCGCCGTAGTGCGGTGCGGAATCGTGCCAGGCCGACCAGGCTCGCAACCAGCATCGCAACCGCCAATACCCGGTACAGGCGCAGCGCGAACTGCCGCTGCACGTCTGGCATCGAAGGCATGAAGGGCCGTCTGCTCGTCACCGCTGCCGCCAATCCCCGTACCGCCACGTATTAGCCACAGATACCCACAATAACGCACGTATCTGCCCATTGATGACGGGACTGGTCGCCTGAATACTCACGTCTTTGGACAGTATAGCATGAGAAGATCAGTGAGACAACGTGGCATGATGATGATGTGCGGTACCGCACTCAGCATCGCTCACAACAGGTCAGTTGTGGCTGATGATCCCCGAAGCCCACCAGCATTGCCGCAACACCCAGCATCAACGCGTGCCGCCGCGGGCGAGCAACCAGGCTGCGACGGCGGGCGGCGGCTGGTATATACTGGGGGCAGGCAGCAGCGCTAGCGGGCTCAACGATGACCGAGGCACCCCAATTCGATCTCGCGCCGATCCGCGCCCTCTACCCATTCACTTCGCGGTACGCCCGCACGCGGCGTGGCGTGATGCACTATCTGGACGAAGGCAGCGGGCCGGGCACACCGGCACTGCTGCTGCACGGCAACCCCACCTGGTCATTCGCCTATCGCGACCTGATTCGTGCGCTGTCGGCCGACCGGCGGGTGATCGCGCCGGACCATCTGGGCCTGGGGCTTTCGGCGCGGCCCGGCGGCATGCGGCTGGCCGACCACATTGCGGCGCTGGGCGAGCTGGTGCGGCAGCTGGGTCTCGACCACGTCGATCTGGTTGTGCACGACTGGGGTGGTGCGATCGGCTTTGGCGCGGCGGTGCAGCAGCACTTCCGGCCACGGCGCATCGTCGTGCTGAACACTGCGGCGTTCCTGGGGCCGCGCGTGCCGCGGCGGATCGCGCTCTGCGTCCCGCCGGTGCTCGGCGAGCTCGGCGTCATCGCACTCAACGGATTTGTGCGTGCCGGCACCGTGATGACGGTGACGCACCCGCTGCCGCCGCTGGTGCGTGCTGGCTACCAGCTACCCTACCGGCGGCTCGCCGACCGCCGTGGTGTTCTGGAGTTCGTCCGCGACATTCCACAGCGTCCGCAGCATCCGACATGGCCGGTGGTTGCGTCGATCGATGCCGGCTTGCGCGCGCTCGCGGGAGTGCCGCTGATGGTGTTGTGGGGCGGGCGCGACTGGTGCTTCGACGATCGCGTGCTCGACGCGTGGCAGGCGCGCTTCCCGGCGGCGCCGGTGACGCGCATCGCCGGCGCCGGGCACTATGTCTTCGAGGATGCCGCCGAGGTCTTGCGTACGCGCATCCGCGCATGGTTCGCCGACGGCGGAGCCGGTACAGGAGCGGCCGATGTCTGAGCCGAACAGCACACACAACGTCGCGCGCTACCTGCCACGGATGGCGCTTGAACGCGCCGAACAGACTGCCATCATCAGCGTGGCGCGCCGCGGGCGCAACGGCCGGTTGCACTATGTGCGCTGGACGTTTGCCGAACTTGATCGCGAGAGCGATGCATACGCCCACGGGCTGCACACTGCCGGCATCCGCCGTGGCACCCGCGTGCTGCTGATGGTGCGGGCCGGCCTGCCGCTCATCGGGCTGACGTTCGCGTTGTTCAAGCTCGGCGCCGTGCCGATCGTCATCGACCCGGCGATGGGTCGGCGCAATTTGCTGCAGTGCATCGCCGAGTGCGCACCGCAGGCGTTGATCGGCGTGCCGCGGGCCCACCTCGCGCGCCTGCTGTTTCCCGCGCCATTCGGCACCGTGCAGACGGCCATCACCGTCGGGCCACGCCTGGGCTGGGGCGGCCCGACGCTGGCGGCGCTGCGGCGGCAGGGCGCCAGCCTCGGCGCGTTTCCGCCGGCTGATACGCCTGCCGCCGAGCTGGCCGCCATCCTGTTCACGACCGGCAGCACCGGCGTGCCCAAGGGTGTCGAATATACCCACGGCATCTTCGATGCACAGGTACACCTCATCCGCGAGACCTACGGCATCGTGGCCGGCGAGATCGAGATGCCGGCGTTTCCACTCTTTTCGTTGTTCAATGTCGCGCTCGGCCTGACATCGGCCATCCCGCCGCTCGACCCCACCCGGCCGGCACAATGCGATCCACGTGGGATCGTTCGCATGATCCACGATCTGCAGGTGACGTCGAGCTTCGGTTCGCCGGCGATCTGGCGGCGCGTCGCGGCGTACTGTCTGGCATCGCAGCTGACGCTGCCATCGTTGCGCCGGGTGCTGATGGCCGGTGCGCCGGTGCCGCTCGCATTGCATCGGCAGCTGCATCAGCTGATGCCGGGCGACGGCGACAGCCATACGCCATATGGTGCCACCGAGGCGCTGCCGATCGTGAGTGCGCCGGGCCGGGCCATCCTCGCAGCACACGCCGAGCATCCCGGGCCACTCGGCGGCACGTGCGTCGGCTGGCCGTTGCCCGGCACCACGGTGCGGATCATCGCCATCGACGATGCCGCGATCGACGTGTGGCACGACTCGCTGGCGCTGCCGCCGGGTGCTGTCGGCGAGATCGTGGTGCGCGGCCCCACGGTGACCCCACGGTATCATCAGCGTCCGGAGGCGACGCGGCTGGCCAAGATCGCCGATGGCGCAGCGGTGTGGCACCGGATGGGCGACATCGGCCGCCTGGACGATGCGGGCCGGCTGTGGTTTTATGGCCGCAAGGGTCATCGCGTGGTGCTGCCCGACCAGACGCTGTTCACCGAGCCGGTCGAGCTGGTCTTCAATGCCCACCCGGCAGTGCACCGCACCGCGCTGGTCGGCGTGGTGCATGGTGGTGTCACCCGGCCGGTCGTGTGCGTCGAGCTGCCCGATGGGCGCATTCCCGGGCGTGCCGCCGCCGCACGGCTGATCGACGAATTGCGCGCACTTGGCGCCGCGCATGCGCCGACGGCGCAGATCGACACGTTTCTGTTCCATCGCGGATTCCCGGTCGACATCCGCCATAACGCCAAGATCTTCCGCGAACAGCTGGCCCACTGGGCCAGCGCGCAGTTGGCACGCCAGAGGGGGCCATGACACGACGACCACCGACGCTCAGCCGGGGCAACAAGCTGCTGCTCGACATCGTGATGGGCGCAGTGATCCCCATCCTGGTGCTCAACTATCTCACCGAACCCCTCGGCGCGCCGGCCGCGTATCTGCTCTCGGCGCTGGTGCCAGTCGCGTGGATCGCCATCGATCTGCTGGTGCTCACGCGGCAGTTCAATTTCATCACCGCCTACATCGGGATCGGCGCCATCGTGCGTGGCATTCTGGCGTTCTGGTTCGTCGACGGCTGGCGCTTCGCGCTGAAGGACAGCGCCGGCCTGGCGGTGGCGACGTTGATCTTCGCGGTGACGTTGGTGCGCGGTCGGCCGATGTTGCAGCACTTCCTGCATCAGGCCATCGGCCCCGATACCACCGAACGCGAGGCAATCTTCGCCGCCGCCTGCCGCCACCCGGC
>CAIQIY010000184.1 GCA_903871975.1 uncultured Chloroflexota bacterium
ACGTACGGGTTCGCACGGTTTCTCGCCGGGCAGCTCAACGTCGACATCCACGGCATCGGTCTGCCGCCCGGGGTGATCGCGCTGCAACTCCTGGCGGCGGTGAGCGTGCCGATGATCGCCGCCGCGCTGCCCGTGCGGGCGACGGCGGCGTTGCCGGTACGCGTCGCGCTGGCCGGCACCGGCAGCCCGCCACCGCGTGGTTCGCGGCTCGATCGCCTGGTGGGTCGCCTGCCGGGCCTCGATCGCCCGGCACGCCTGAGCCTGCGCAACATGCTCCGCCGGCGCGGCCGCCTGGTGCGCACGCTCTCGGCGCTGGTGCTCGGCGGAGCGGTCTTCGTCTCGGTGATGACGCTGCGTGCGTCGCTGTACCGCACACTCGACGCCAGCATCGCGTCGCAGCACTATGATCTCGAGGTGCAGTTCGGCCGGCCCTACCGCACTGCCCAGGCAGCAGCGGCGGTGGCCGGGGTGCCGGCAATCACGCGGCTCGAGGGGCTGCGCCGCGCAGTGGCGACGCCCGTCTACCACGATGGCCGCACGGGCGAGGATCTCACCCTGCGCGCCCTCGATGCCGACAGTATCCTGTTCGCGCCACGCATGGCCAGCGGCCGCTGGCTCGCCGCCGGCGATGCGCGCGTCGTCGTGTTGACGACCAACTACCACACCAAGGACCCGGATGCCGGCATCGGCGACTGGATCACCATGCGGATCGATGACCGCGACAGCACCTGGCGCATCGTCGGCTTCATCGAAGAGCTCATTCCACCGGTGAGCCCCGCCTGGGCGTACGTGCCGCTGCAGGCCTTCACGGCGGAAGCCGGTGGCGTGGGTCGCAGCGACACGCTGCGCCTCGCGACGGCACACCACACGGCGGCCGATCACGCCGCGGCGCAGCAGCAGGTCGAGGCGGCGCTCGTGGCGCGGGGCTTCGAGCTCCAGAGCATCCACACCCGCTCGGCCGACCGGGCCATCCTCGATGAGCGGTTCCAGGTGCTCACCTCGGTGCTCGGTGTGCTGGCCGTGCTGATCAGCGCGGTCGGTGGCCTGGGGTTGGCCGGCACGATGGGCATCAACGTGCGCGAGCGTTCGCGTGAGATCGGCGTGATGCGTGCCATCGGTGCCGGCGACCGGCAGATCCGGCGCATCGTCATCGGCGAGGGGCTCGCCATCGGGCTGCTGGCGTGGCTGCTGGGCATGCTGCTGGCACTGCCGATGAGCCTGGCGATGTGCATCGGCTTCGGCATCGCGCTGCTCAACACGCCACTCGAATGGACCTGGTCGCTGCCCGGGGCGATCGGCTGGCTCGTGATCATCGTCGTCATCGCCGTCGGCGCCAGCGTGGTGCCGGCGCGCGAAGCGGTGCGCACCACGGTGCGGGAGGTTCTGGCCTATGAGTGAGTCGCTTCAGGCAGCGCCGATCATCGCGCTGCGCCAGGTCGTCAAGGAATATCCCACCGCGGCGGGCGCGTATGTCGCGTTGCGTGGCCTGGATCTGAGCATCCATGCCGGCGAGTTCGTCGCGATCGTCGGACGCTCGGGTTCCGGCAAATCGACGCTGCTCAACATGATCACCGGCATCGATCGCGCCAGCGCCGGTTCGGTGCAGGTCGCCGGCCAGGAACTGACCGCGCTGAGCGAGGCGCGGCTCACCGCCTGGCGCGGTGTCCACGTCGGCATCGTGTTCCAGTTCTTTCAGCTGCTGCCGACGCTGACGGTGATCGAGAACGTGATGCTGCCGATGGACTTTTGTGGCGTGGGCCGGCCTGCCGAGCGCGAACGACGCGCCTTGGGATTGTTGGAGCGCGTCGATCTGCCGACCCAGCGCGACCGGTTGCCGGCGATGCTGTCGGGTGGCCAACAGCAACGCGTGGCGATCGCCCGGGCGCTGGCCAATGATCCGCCGATCATCATCGCCGATGAGCCGACCGGCAATCTCGACAGCCGGACGGCCGCCGCGATCATCGCGCTGTTCGAGGAGCTGGTCGGCCAGGGCAAGACGGTGGTGATGGTCACGCACGACGATGAGCTCGCCGGGCGGGCCCGACGGGCGATCGTGGTCGCTGATGGCCAGGTCGTGGGGAATCGGGTGCACGGTGCGACCGTGCACGAGGAGGTGTCATGATACCGCGTGTAGGTGCAGGAATCCTGGTGCTGATGGTGGTGAGTGCGTGTGCCGCGCCGGCGACGCCGTCGCCGACGCCGCTGCCGGCACTGCCGGCGGCCCGCCCGGCCGGCGTGACGGCCGAGGGGCGGCTGGTGCCGCGGCAGCATGCGGCGCTGGCGTTCGAACGGGCTGGCACGATCGTCGAGGTGCTGGTGGCCGAGGGCGATGTGGTGGCAGCCGGCCAGCCATTGCTGCGCCTGGCCGCCCACGAGGCGGCGTCGCGGTTGGTGCAGGCCGAGGCGAGCCTGGCGCGCGCGGCCGCGGTGCTGGCGCGCCTGCGCGCAGGCGCCAGCGAAGAGGCCATCGCGGTGGCGCAGGCCGGGGTGG
>CAIQIY010000185.1 GCA_903871975.1 uncultured Chloroflexota bacterium
CCGCAGGCGGCGATCATGGTGGCGGCAGCCGAGGCGGCCGAAAGACGCATGAATTCGCGGCGGTTCAGCATCGTTCGTCGAGACATCGATTCCTCCTCATCGAGTGGCACCGAAACATCGTGCCGGTACACGACTGGTGACAGAGTCACCGGAGCGCGAGGCCTGCGCTGGCCTCAGGGATCTCTCTCGGGCGTCGCAATGGTATTACCGCTGTGCCATCAACCCTCCCATGCATGTGGTGTGTACGGCCTGAGCACTATAGTCATACATGCGATGCATTGTCAAGCTGTGGGGTGCCACGCCGGGAGCAGCATGACGCGCACATCTCACTGCCATGCAGAACTGCCGGAGGGTCGCGCACGCCGCGGTGCGTTCGCTGGTTCGGCTGTCTTGCGCTGTCGCACCGGCGCGCCCAGAGCGATCTTGATCGGCTCGCAGGGTGTGATCGTATTCATGCTGAAGACCTCGCTGCGCAGATCGCGTGGTCGTCGCCCCAACTGGTGTCGTATCAACTTCGGGGAGATGCGCGCCGGGGCGTGTCGGTGCATGCGCCGGACGGACGGGTGCTGCGCTGGATTGACTATCGGCTGGCTGACCGTCGGCGCCGCGCGCTGCATGAGCGGCACGTGGCCGGCGGTGTGTGCCTGGCGAATCGGTACCGCCAGATTGTGGAAAACCATCAGTGCGCTGGTGGTGTCGTGGCGTGATTCGCCGCATGCGAATAGGCTGGACGGCGTGTGGCGCCAGCTGGCGAGTTATCCACATTCCCTGTGGATAACTCGGAATGATTGTGGATAAGTTGTGAGATCTGCTCGGGTGCCGGTGGCAGCGCCGTCAGCGACTCGAGCCCAAACCGCAGGAGAAACGTGTCGGTCGTGGCATACAGGACGGGGCGGCCAGCGCTTTCGCGGCGACCAGCCTCGCAGACCAGCTCGCGCGACAGCAGCGCCCTGATCACGCCGCTGCTGTCGACGCCGCGCACCGCCTCGATCTGCGCCCGCGTGACCGGCTGGTGGTATGCGATGATCGCCAGCACCTCGAGCGCGGCAGTGCTGAGGCGTGGCGGTGCGGCGACGCCGAGCAAGCGCTCGACGGCTGCCGCTGCTGCCGGGGCAGTGACCAGTGTCACCAGCGCATCTGCCTCGAGCCGCTGCAGCCGTATGCCACGCAGCTGCAATTGCTGTGCCAGCCGCAGCAACGCCGCATCGAGCGCCGCCTCATCGCACGCCAAGACCCGAGCCAGCGTCGCGAGCGCGACGGGTTCGGCGGCGACGAACAACAGCGCCTCGATCACGGTTTCGTCGACTGATGGTGTGCCGTCTGGCGGCAGTGTGTCGCTCGCCATCACGCGTCGATGGTGATCAGGCCGCGCGGAAACGACGTGAGACTCGTGGCACCATCGGTGGTGCGCACCAGATCGTCCTCGATGCGTACGCCCAGTCGTCCGTCGAGATAGACCCCTGGCTCGACGGTGAACGTCGCGCCGACTGGCAGCACCGCCGTCGATCCGGCCACAATGAACGGCGGCTCGTGCACCTCGCGGCCGATCCCGTGGC
>CAIQIY010000186.1 GCA_903871975.1 uncultured Chloroflexota bacterium
AGAGCACGCTGATGAACATCATTGGCTGCCTCGATCTGCCGAGTGCCGGGCGCTACACGCTGGATGGCATCGATGTCGCCCGCATGAATGACGACCAGCTCGCCACCGTACGCAACCAGAAGATCGGGTTCGTCTTCCAGCAATACATGCTCCTGCAACGCACCAGTGCGCTGCGCAACGTCGAGTTGCCGTTGTTGTACAGCACCACGCGCGAGCGTACGACTCTCGCGCGCCGCGCCCTCGAGGCGGTGGGCATGGCCGATCGCCTGACCCATCGCCCGAACGAACTCTCCGGCGGTCAGCAACAACGGGTCGCTATCGCCCGGGCGCTGGTCACCACCCCGCGGATCATTCTCGCCGACGAGCCGACTGGCGCACTGGATACCCGTACCGGGCTGGAGATCATGGCGATCTTTCGTCGATTGAATCACGAGCAACAGATCACGGTCGTGCTGGTCACTCACGATCCCGACGTCGCACGCCACGCACGGCGTATCATCGCGATGCGTGATGGTCGCGTGGTCGACGACCGGGTGCACGAGCCGGTGGCGCTCGACAGCCTGCTCGGGGGCAGTCGATGACGGCGGGCACGCGCGTCAGTGCAGCACCGCGACGCGTGATCGCGACGCGCTACGTAGCCGCGCTCCGCGAGGGTGGTTCGCTGCCCGGGCTGGTCGAGGCCGACGACGACGGCATGTACGTCGTCAAGTTCCGCCAGGCGGGCCAGGGGCCGCGCGTGTTGATCGCCGAGCTGGTGTGCGGTCTGCTCGGCCAGGCGCTCGGGCTGCCGATCCCCGAGCTGGTGCTGATCGATGTTGCGGCCGACCTCGGGCGCAATGAGCCCGAGAGCGAGATCCGCGACCTGGTGACGCGCAGCGCCGGGCTGAACCTGGGTGTCGATCATCTGCCGGGAGCGCTGGCGTTCGACTCGATCGATGCCCCACGCGTGACGCCGTGGCTGGCGTCGGCCATCGTGTGGTTCGATGCCTACATCCTGAATGTTGACCGGACGGCGCGCAACACGAATCTGTTGTGGTGGCATCGGACGCTGCAGGTGATCGATCAGGGTGCGGCGTTGTATGTCCACTTCACCTGGGATGATCCGGTTGGGCGCAGCCGGAGCCGATTCAGCCCGATCCGGCAGCATGTCCTGCTGGCGCGGGCCGATGACATCGAAGCGGTGGACCGCCAGTTCGCAGCGCATATCGATGCACCGTTGCTCGATGCGATCCTGGCATGTGTGCCCGATGACTGGCTCAACGATCGTGATCCACGCGCACCGGCCGACATCCGACGCGCGTATCGGGAGTTCTTGCTCGCGCGGCTCGCCGCGCGCCATGTGTTTGTCGAGGAAATCTCGCATGCCCGCGCGCACGACGTATGAATATGCGGTGATCCGCCTGATGCCGCGCATCGAGCGCGGCGAATACATCAATGTCGGTGTGATCCTCTACTGCCGCGCCCAGCAGTTTCTTGGCGCGCGTACCCGCCTCGATGGCGCACGGGCCCGCGCGCTGTTCGGTGGGGTCGATGTGGCCGAGGTCGAGGAACAACTGCAACGGATACCACAGTTATGTCGTGGCGGTGACGACGCCGGCGCGCTGGGGCAGGAACCATTGAACGAGCGCTTTCGCTGGCTCACCTCACCGCGCAGCACGATCCTGCAGCCGTCGCCGGTCCACATCGGCTTATCCGACGACGCCGCAGCGACGCTCGATCGGTTGTTCGCGATCCTCGTCGAGTGATGCACCGTGCACTCACCAACCGCCGTGTTCGGCGACGAATGCCTCGACTTCGCTGCGGGTGGGCATGAAATTGGCACAACCATGGCGTGTCACCACGATCGCGCCAGTAGCGCACCCCATGCGCGCGGCGCGCTCAAGGCTCCAGCCGGCCAGCATGCCCGCGATCAGGCCGCTGGCGAAGGCGTCGCCGGCACCGAGCACATTCAGCACCGTCACCGGAAACGGGGCGATATCGCACCTCGGCTGGCCACGTCGGATGATCGTCGCCCCCCGCTCACCCCGCTTCAGCACCAGCGCCGCCACCCCGCAGTCGAGGATGCGCTCGATCGCCAGGTCCAGATCGTCGCTGCCACCCGCCGCCCGCACCTCCTGCTCGGTGCCGACGGCCAACGTCGCAAGGCGTGCCAGCGCACGCACGGTTGGGCCGAACGCGCGGGGATCATCCCATTGATCTGCGCGCTCGTCGATGTCCA
>CAIQIY010000187.1 GCA_903871975.1 uncultured Chloroflexota bacterium
AAGCCCGTCGGCAGCAGCGCAAGACGGTCGTACCGCCAGGGAAACCCACCGGAGCAGGCGTGCCGGAAGCGCCGGTCCCCGTGCGCCCGTCCAATCCACCACCAGATTCACCTGCCGCACCGAAGCCCAAGCCGGTGCATCCGTGGCGCAAACCCTGGAGCGTGCGCCGCCAGCGCGAACTGGCCGGTACTGCATAGCTGCATAGCCCCGAAACTTTACGTCGCACCCTCAGCTGGTCAGCTGGTGGGTGCCACCAGCCAGCGTCGCCCCAGGATCAAGCCGAGCGTGCCGAGCAATGCCGTCACTGCGCCAGCGGCGAACACCATCGGATAGCCGCTCTGCGCCGAGATCACTCCACCGAACGCGCTCGCCAGCGATCCACCGACACCAAACACCGCCGTACCGAACAAGCTTTGCGCCGTCGTCTCGAGGCCACGCGGCGCCAGCGTGCGAGCTTCAACCACGCCGGCAGTCCAGAGCAGCGCGAAGCATGGCCCGTGCAGCACCTGTGCCGCGATGGCGACCTCGGGCGTCGTCGCCAGCGCCGAGAAGGCCATGCGCACTACGTAGAACAGCCCCGCGGCGACCAGCAACCTGCGCGAGCCCCAACGGCGCAACAGCCAGGGTGAGAGCGCCATCACCGGCAGCTCGGTCAGGCTCGCCAGCATGAAGGTGAAACCGACCTGCTCGTTGCTGCCGCCGAGGCCGCTCACCAGATACAGTGGCAAGAAGTTGTGAAACACCGAGCTGCTCGCGCCCATCAGCATGCCGCACAGCAGGAAGATGCCCCAGCGCCGGTCGCGTAGCAGGCCGGCCGCGGCGGCGCGAATGTCGACGTTTGGCGGTACACCGTTGGGCAGCCGCAGCGCCGCGACCGTCGTCAGCAATCCGCCGATGACGAAGCCGACGAAGCCGATCGTGATGCCATAGCGCGTCACCAGCCAGCCCGAGACCAGGGTGCTGAGCGCCCAGCCGACTGCACCCCAGGCGCGCAGGGCGCCATACCGTTCGCGTCGCTCGCCCAGCAGGTTCAGTGTTGCACTGTCGGAGAGCGCCGGCACCGGTGCGATGGCCAGCGCGTAGAGGACGACCAGCACGATCAGCAGCGTGAAGTCGTGCGTCTGGCTGATCAGAAACGCCGGCAGGAGCGCCGCTGCGACGGCGACCGGCAGCATCACCCGATGAAGCCGCAAGGCATCGTTCAACAGGCTCCAGAATGGCCCGGCGACGAGCTGCAGGACGCCGGGCAACGCCATCAGGATTCCGATCTGCGGCAGCGATAACCCGGTCGACTCGTAGTAAATGCCGAGGAACGGCATCATCAACCCGATCGACACGAACCAGCAGAAGTAGAAGAACTTCGGAGCGAACAGCGCGGTCGAGTCAGTCACACGGGCTCCTGTCTGGCGGATCGATGGCGGCGAGGGCGAGCGGCGTGTGTCATGCGGGCATCACGCTGCGGCTGTGGCGAATCCGGCCTTCCCGGCAGCATATTCATAGGCGCGCTGGGTCTCGGCGTCCCAGAGCACCATGCGTACCAGCGTGAGGCTCGTCGGCCGCGCGAGTGCCTCGGCAATCGTCGCGAGCGCCAGTCGTGCTGCGGCATCGAGCGGGTAGCCGAAGATGCCGGTCGAGATCGAGGGAAATGCGATGGTGGTGAGACCATGGTCGGCGGCGAGCTGGAGGCTCGCACGATAGGCGGCACACAGCAGCGTTGCGTCGCGCTCGCGCCCGGTGTAGCGTGGCCCGACGGCGTGAATCACGTACTGCGCCGCAAGGCGATAGCCGGGCGTGATACATGCTTCGCCCGTCGCGCATCCGCCGATGGCAGCGCATGCCGCCGCGAGTTCGGGGCCGGCGGCGCGGTGAATTGCCCCCGATACACCACCCCCCGGCTGCAACGTTGTATTCGCCGCATTGACGATGGCATCGACCTGCTGAACGACGATGTTGCCGGCGACGAGTTCGAGGGTCGCCTGCTGCCCGATCATGTACCGCTGCATCCTTCCCTCCCCATGGTGCTCCGCGCGCGCCCCGTCGTGGGCGACGACGCTGTTCAATCGGTTGCCCGTCGCTGCAAGCCCCAACTATAGGCACCGTGTCATGGCTTGTCAAGTTGCCCGAGTCGCCCTTTTGCCGTATACTGTCCGTGGTGAGCGGTTTGATCCGTGACAGATTCGTCATTGCCTGCAGAGCACACCCTGCGGCAGCACACTGGGAAGCGCACCGATGGGCAGACTGGGCGAACGACTGCGTCTTGCCCGCGAAAGTCGCGGGATCAGCCTCTCGCGCGCTGCCGCCGAGACGCGCATCCTCCAACGCTACCTGGTTGCGCTGGAGGATTCGGATTTCATCAATCTTCCCGGCGATGTGTACACCCGCGGGTTCATCCGCAACTCCGCCAACTCTCTCGAGCTCCCCGCCGAGGAGCTGCTCGAGATGTACCGCATCGAACGTGGTCGCGCCGAGCCTGCCACCGTCATCAGCGCGCCAGCGCCGCCCCGGCTACGGCTATTGTTCGTACCTAGCGTGCTCGGCGTGTTCTTCGTCGTCCTCACAATGATCGGCCTGAGTTACCTGGTACTCACGCTGACGAGCCGCATCGGCGAAAATGCACTGCTCGAGAGCGAAGCGACCGCCTTCCCGACGCCGGCGACCGAGCCCAGCGCGCTGCCGACATCGTTGCCGACAACGGTTTCGACCATGGCACCGCGCACGACACCCGCCGCGGGCGGGGCAGTTGATCTCATTCCGGCGACACCCACGCCGCCGCCGGCACCCGAGGCGCCGATCGTCATCGAGGTGCGCGTTGATCCTGGCAACAACCGTGGTTCGTGGTTGCGCATCGCGACCGATGGCAAAGTCGTGTATCAGCAGACGGCACTCGCTGGCGAGGTGCTCAAGTTCACCGCGCAACGCGACATATTTGTGCGGGCTGGCAACGCATTCATCGTGACGGTGGTGATCAACGGCCAGGAACAGCGATTGAGCATGACGCCTGGAGAAGTCGTCAACTTCACATGGCCGCCGAACTAGGCATACAGCAGCAGCGAGAGTGGATCAACGATGGCAGAGAGCACCTTCGACATCGTCTCGGACTATGATCGGCAAGAGGTGATGAATGTCGTGGATCAGGTACGTCGCGAGATTGTGACGCGCTATGATCTGAAGGATGCCGGCATCGAGCTCACGCTCGGCGAGAACGATCTGGTCATCAGCGCCGAGTCCGAGTTGCACGTCGCAGCGGTCCGCGATCTGATCCAGACGCGGGCACTCCGCCGGCAGCTGTCGCTGAAAATCTTTGCCTTTGGGTCGCTGGCGACGATCGCTGGTGGCCGCGTGCGTCAGACTGCGACGCTCCAGCGCGGCATCGCCGAAGACATCGCGAAGCGGATCCAGAAGCTCATCCGTGATCAGTATCCCCGTGTGCAGGCGCGCATTCAGGGTGATGCGTTGCGCGTCGGCAGCAAGAGCCGCGACGATCTCCAGGCGGTGATTCGCCTGGTGAAGGAGCGGCAGGACGAGTTCAGCATCCCGCTGCAGTTCACCAACTATCGTTGAGCCGATGAACTATCACATCATCACCCTCGGATGCCCAAAGAACTCAGTCGACAGCGAGGGCATGGGCGGCATCCTGCGCGCACGTGGCCACCGGGCATCGGCTGCTGCCGAAGCCGACGTCATCATCGTGAACACCTGCAGCTTCATCGCGGCCGCGCGTGACGAGACACTCGGCGTGCTGCGTGAGGTGGCCTCCGCCAAACTGGCCGGGCAACGGCTGATCGCTGCCGGCTGCATGGCCGAAAGTCACCCCGAGATCGTGCGGGCGGTCCCCGGCGTCGACGCCATCATCGGCACGCGTGAATGGACGCGCATCGACGAACTGGTCGGTGGCGCGGTGGTCGTGGCGGCGCCAGCGCTCACCATCGACCTGACGGCGTCGGCGCCGGCGGCACAGGGTGCGCTGCCTGGCGATCCTGCCAGCCTGGTAGTGCCTGGTGCCTATGCCGACTGGCGTACCACGCCGATCCAGCGGCAGGCGCGCGGCCCGTCGGCGTATGTCAAGATCTCGGACGGCTGCAATCTGCGCTGTGCGTTCTGTACCATTCCATCGTTCAAGGGCGACATGCGCTCGAAGGCGCTGGGGGCAATCGTCGCCGAGGCGCGCGAGTTGGTGGCCCAGGGGGTGCGTGAACTCGTGCTGGTGGCGCAGCATCTCACCGATTACGGCCGCGATCTGCGCATCGATGACGGGCTGGCGCACCTGCTCGATGCGCTGTGCGCCGCGCTGCCCGCCGACGTCTGGCTACGGCTGATGTATGCCTACCCGCACGGCATCACGCCGCGCCTGATCGCGACGATGGCGCACCACCCGCAGGTGTGCCATTACCTCGACATGCCGCTGCAGCACGCCCATCCGGCGACGCTCCGCCGCATGCGGCGCCCGCCCGACAGCGAGCGGACGCTCGCCACCATTCGTGCGCTGCGCCACGCGATGCCCGACATCGCGATTCGCTCGACGTTCATCGTCGGTTTTCCCGGCGAGACCCGCGAAGAGTTTGATGCGCTGCTGGCCTTCCTGCGCGAGGCCGAGCTCGATCGTGTCGGTGTATTCCGTTATTCACCCGAACCCGGCACAGCCGCTGCGACGCTGCCGGACCCGGTCGCGCCTCGCATCGTCGAGCGCCGCTGGCACGAAGTGATGCAGGTCCAGCAGGCCATCTCGCGCCAGCGGACGCGCCGCATGCTCGGCCGCACGCTGCGCGTCCTGATCGAAGGCAACGGGACGGCCGACGACGGTCGGCCGATCGCGCTCGGGCGCTCCTATCGCGATGCCCCTGAGGTCGATGGTCAGGTCTTTGTCTGGGGTGCGCCGCCCGTCGGCGCGTGGTGCGACGTGCGGGTCGTGCGCACCAGCGACTACGACGTGTGGGCCGAGCCAGTCGCGGTGCTGCAGGCGGGCCACGGCGCATCTGAGCCGGCGGCGCGCCCCTGATGCCGCGGGGCGCTGGCACGTCGGTGCACCCGGTTGAGTGGCATCAGCGGAGCGCATGCGCTCCGTCCGCATCCACTGATGAGCGCATCGGTCGGTCAGGCAGCTACGCGCGACTGAATCACTTTCTGCAGGCGCCGCAATTCACCAGGGTTGCGGCGCGCCAGGTATTCGACCATGTAGTCGATCGCCGTCTCGCTGTAATCGTCGAGCAGTCCGTCGAGCACCTGCTGGACGACCATCGTCACGAAGTCTTCCTCGGTGATCGCAGCGGTGTACACATACGCCAGGCCCTCACGGTGCCGCTTCAGCACCCCCTTCTCGGCGAGCCGGCTCATGGTCGTCATCACCGTTGTGTAGGCGATCTCGCGCGTCTGCGAGAGCTTGCGATGGACCTTCTTGACGGTACTGCGCTCGTCTTGCCAGACCACCTGCATGATGTCGGTCTCGAGCGGCCCGAGCACCTTGACGAGTCCATCCTTGGTAGGGCTGAAACGGAAACGCATGTTGAGTGCCATTGACCGGCTCCTTTCCGAGTGGGGTTCTGTACGCATCCGAGTGTACTAATCGCATGCATACCATGCAATGCGGCGGGGTTACGTGTGGGTTACACTTGATTACAGGACGGTTACGGAACGCTGTGATACGACTGGATGACGTACGAGGAGAGCATGGCAGACGAGCGCAGTGCGATTCGGGCCGCGATGGCGGCAGCATTCCCCCAGGCCGAGGCGCGCGTGGCGCGCTTCTACGCGATGCAGGAGTATCACCTCGGCTGGCGCGACGAGCAGCTCCTGGTGGCGACCTCCGATCCGGGCAAGCTGGTTCGGCCACGGCTGGTGTTGCTGGCGTGCCGCGCGGTCGGGGGTGACGCCGCGCAGGCGCTGCCGCTGGCTGCGGCCATGCAACTCATCCATGACTTCTCGCTCATCCACGACGACATCGAGGACGATAGCGCGACGCGGCGCGGCCGACCGACGCTGTGGCATCTCTGGGGTCTGGCCCAGGGGATCAACGCCGGTGATGGCATGTTCGTCGTGGCGCATCGCGCACTCTATCAGCTGCGCGATCGCGGCGTCGCCGCCGATGTCGTGCTCGAGATCGCCCGGCGATTCGATGACACCATCCTGACAATCTGCGAGGGCCAGTACCTCGATCTGCACCACGAGGGTGATCTGGCGATCGATGAGGCGGCGTACTTGGCGATGATCACCCGCAAGACGGCGGCATTGCTCGGTGCGTCGGCCAGCCTCGGCGCCATGGTGGCCGGCGCGACGGCGACACAGGTGGCCGCTCTCGGCGAGTTTGGCCTGGCGCTCGGCGTCGCATTCCAGATCCAGGATGACGTGCTGGGGGTCTGGGGCGCCCCGGCCGAGACCGGTAAGCCGGCGGCGGCTGATCTGTGGCGCAGGAAGCTCAGCTTGCCGGTGATCGTCGCGCTGCGACAGAGCCCACGTCGGGATGAGCTCGCCGACCTGCTCGGCCATCCGACGCCCGATGCCGCATCAGTCGCGCGGATGCTGTCCATCCTCGATGCGACCGATGCCAGGGCGTTCTGCGAGGCGTCTGCGGCAGCGCAGCATCGCCGGGCGCTGGCGGCGCTCGCGCAGCTGGACGGCGATCCGGCTGGCATCGCGCAGCTGCGTCAGATCGCCGATGGGTTGCTTGGGCGCCGCAGTTGATGGCTGCTGATCAACGACATTGTCACGCTTGGGTGCACCGGTGGCGTGGTTCGATGCAAGAGTCATCAGAACGTAATCAGACCATTTTCAGATCCTGATTGACAGGCGGTGGTTTTTCCGTAGGATGGATCCTTGAGACGTACCCGATGCCGGCCTCGTGCCGACGGAACCAGACACCCGGTGGGTGTGTTGCCGGCGGGGGCGTGGTCAACAACATGCCGTCTCACTCGATCCGATGACCGCAGAGACGACAGGAGCGAAGATGTCACGACGATTACCCCGGTGGGCACGCGTGCTGGTCGGCATCAGCGTCGTCGCCGCGATTGCCGCCATCCTGGCGGTGGTCGTGCCGGCACAGGCTGATGACGCACAGAGCCAGCCTGCGGCACCGCCGGCCGCCGATGCCCAGACGACGCCGTTGGCGCCGACTTATCGCGTGTATGCGACGCGCGAGGGTCTGGTCGGTTATCGCACGGCGAATGGCCACATCATCCAGCCGCGCGATCGATTCGTTGCCCTGCCATCATGGAAGGCATTGTCGAGCCGCAATGGCTACGAGTTTCAGGTGCGCGTGACGTATCGCGACCGCAGTGTCGTGCTGCCGGTGTGGGATGTTGGCCCGTGGAACACCAACGATGATTACTGGAACGTCGATCGCCGCTACAATGATTTGCCGGTCGGGCTGCCGATGGCGCATGCTGCCCGGCGCTTCGGCTACAACGGCGGCCTCGATGTGTTTGGTCGACAGATCCTGTCGCCAAATGGCATTGATATCGCCGATGGCGCGTTCTGGGATGATCTGGGGATGGTACATTCCGATTGGGTCGAGGTGAGCTTCCTGTGGTTGGGTGCTGATCCCGGGCCGCCGCCGCCGCACGATCCATGGAATCCGGTCGAGACCGACCGGCTGACGCCGCTGGCGCGGGTGCGCGATGCACTGCCCCAGCCCGATGGCTCGGTGCTGGTGCGTTGGGGTGGCTACGACGACGTGATCGGCATCTCGCACTACGATCTGCAGATCCGCAAGCTGCCCGATGGCGCGTGGACCGATTGGTACATGGGGGCGGTGTTCGCCGAGGCGATCTTCGCACCCCCCGAACCCGGCCAGTGGGGCTTCCGCGCCCGTGCGGTCGATTGGCTCAACCGCGGTCAGCCTTGGTCGGAAGAGCCACAATTGGTGCTCAACTTCCCCTGACCACGGTGATCCTGCGATGTCTGCGACGACGCCACCGATTGCTCGGTGGCGTCGTGTGCTGTCGGACCGGTCGCTGCAGGTGCGGTTCGGCGCGTCATGGCAATGGCCAGTGGCTGGTGACGAAGCGCAGCTTCTCGCGGACCTGGAAAGGACCACCGCCCTCGTGGTGGTTGTAGCGGTAGACCCGGATCGCTTTTGGCCCCCGGTAGCGGTTGTAGGCGGCATACACCGTCGACGGCGGGCAGATTTCGTCCATCAAGCCGACCGAGAACAACGCCTGGCCGGTGGCGCGGGCCGCAAAATGGACGCCGTCGAAGTATGCCAGCGTCGCAAACACCTGGTCGACCTGGTCGCGGTGCACCATGCAGAACCGCGCGATCTCTTCGTATGGGTGTGCGGCGGTGATCTCGGTGGCGCGGCGGTAGTGGCACAGAAACGGCACATCCGGCATCACCAGCGCGATGTCGGGTGCCAGGCCGGCAGCGGCGATGCTGATGCCGCCCCCCTGGCTGCCACCGGTGACGGCGATGCGTGTGGCATCGATCGCCGGATGGCTGCGGGCCGCCTCGATGGCCCGCACGGCATCGCTGAAGACGCGGCGGTAGTAGTAGGTGCGTGGATCGAACACGCCACGGGTCATGAAGCCGGGAAACTGCGGATTCGCCCCGTCGGGCTCGGGATCGGCGGTGTCGCCCTTGAGCCAGGCGCTGCCCTGGCCACGCGTGTCCATCACCAGATGCGCGTAGCCGGCGCTGCTCCACAGCAACCAGTCGCTGGGGAATCCGCGGCCGCCGCCGTAGCCGATGTATTCGACGATGCATGGCAGTGGTGTGGTGCGCATCTTCGGCAGATTGAGCCAGGCGCGGATCGGCTGGCCGCCATAGCCGGCGAACGTCACGTCGAAGCTCTCGATCCAGCGCAAGCCCGTGTCGACGGGGGTGCACTGCAACGCCAACGGATGTGCGGCGGTGGCGGCGAGCGTCTCGTGCCAGAATGCGTCGAAGTCGGCTGGGGCTTCGTCGGGTGCGGTGTAGTGCACCAGCTGGTCGTATGGCAGGTCCATCAACGGCACGGCTGCTTCCTCCTCGGTGGTCGGCTGATCGCCCGATTATAGATCTGCAGCGACCGGCGCATGCGCCGACGTTGCTGCCGCAGGAAGCGCATGCGGACGGTCTGGCGCAGCGCGACGCGCTGATCAGGGTCGTGGGCGCACGACGCGCAACCCGATGAAGTAGCTGGTGCCATCGTTGGTAGCCATCGCGAAGCGCGTATCACATCTGATGGTGACGGAAGCATTGAGGAACGAGTCGCCACGGAACAGGTACGGCAGATTGCTGCCATCATCGGGCTCGACCCACTCCCACACGTTGCC
>CAIQIY010000188.1 GCA_903871975.1 uncultured Chloroflexota bacterium
CGGCGGCACCAACGCACACCTGGTGCTGTCGAGCCCGCCCGTGTCGGCCACAGTACCACCGCCGGTCATTCCGAGACCGCTGCCGCTGGCGATCGTCGGCATGGATGCCCTGTTCGGCCCGGCCGACACCCTCGAGGCCTTCGGTGCAGCGATCGCCGCCGGAGTGCCGCAGCGCGTCCCGCTGCCAGCATCGCGCTGGAAGGGCATCGAGGCAGATCCCGCGGTACTGCAGGCGGCGGGCCTGACCGCGGCGCCGGCGGGCAGCTACATCGACGACTTCGAGTTTGACTTTTTGCACTATCGGCACCCGCCGAACCCTGCCGACCAGCCGATCGCCCAGCAACTGCTGGCGCTCAAGGTGGCCGACCGGGCGTTGCGCGATGCCGGCATGCGCGAAGGTGGCAACGTTGCGGTGTTGATGGCGATGGCCACCGAACTGGCGCTGCACCAGTTCCGTGGGCGCGTCGACCTCGGCTGGCAGATTCGCGAGGCGCTCGAGCGGCATCAGATCGCGCTGAGTGCCGACGAATGCGCCGCGCTGGAGACCATCGCCCAGGAGAGCGTCCACGAGCCGGCGCTGGTCAATCAATACACCAGCTTCATCGGCAACATCATGGCCAGCCGCGTCGCCTCGCTGTGGGACTTCTCCGGGCCGGCGCTGACGATCTCGGCCGAACGCCAGTCGGTCGTTCGTGCGATCGAGGTGGCACGCCTGTTGCTCAGCAGCGGCGATGTCGATGCGGTCGTGATCGGTGCCGTCGATCTGGCGGGCGGCGTCGAGCACGTGCTGTTGCGGCAACGCCAGCAGCCGGCGCACGACGGTGCGGCAGCGCTGTCGCTCGACGCGACCGGCAGCGGCTGGCTGGTCGGCGAGGGGGCCGGCGCGATCGTGCTGCGGCGCCGTGCCGATGCGACGGCCGAACAGCAGCGCATCTACGCGGTGATCGAGGGTATCGGCACGGCGACGGGTGCCGACCGCGTGGCGCAGGCGGCGCAGGCGGCGTTGCACGATGCCGGCCGCACGGCCGACGAGCTGGGGCTGCTCGAACTGAGCGCCGATGGTGTCCTCGACGACGATCGCGAAGAGCTACGGGGGTTGCGGCGCATCATCGGCCCGGGCGCGCCGCGCGTCGCCGTCGGCTCGGTCAAGGCGATCGTCGGCCATGGCTTCGCCGCAGCGCCGATGGCCAGCATCATCAAGGTCGCGCTGTCGCTGGCTGGCCGCTCGTTGCCGGTGGCAGCCGGGCTGCAGCAGCCGCGCGACCCGGCCGATTGGCAGGGTGCGGCATGGAGCGTGCCGGCGGAGACGCGGCCGTGGTTGCAGCCGGGCGGCGCTCCACGCGTCGCGGCGCTGGGGGCGCGTGGCGACGACGGCAGCTACGCCCAGCTGGTGCTGGCCGAGGCACCGGGCGACACGATGGGCCGTCGCGCACCGATCAGCTGTGATCCACCCGTCCTGCTGCCGCTGGTGGCCGACGCCGCCGGCGGCTTCGACGCCGCATTCGACGACGTGCTGGCCCGCCTGGCCGCCGCCGAACCGCTCGACCGCATCGCCAGCCATGCGCTCGCCGGCTACGCCGCGCGTGCGAAGGGGGCAGCGGTGCTGGCGCTGGCCGGCCGCGATGCCGCCGAACTGCGCCGCGAGATCGCGCTGGCACGCGAGAGCCTGGCCGATGCGCGCGCCAGCGGCAGTGAATGGCGTACGCCCAGCGGCAGCTGTTACACGGCGCAGCCGCTCGGCACCAGCGGCGAGATCGCCTTCGTGTATCCCGGCGGTGCCAGCGTGGCACTCGGCGCCGGCCGCGATCTGCTGCTGCTGTTCCCCGAGCTCCACGACGACGTCGTCGCCGCGCAGATCGACGGCGACCTGATCTACCCACCGAGCATCGGTGCGCCCGAGCCGGCCGCCATCGAGGCAGCCAAGCGCCGCCTGCGTGGCGATCTGGTGGCCATGTTGCGCAACAGCGCCGCCTTCGCGCTGCTCGCGACGCGCGTGCTGCGCGAGCAGTTCGGCATTGCGCCGCACAGCGCGCTGGGGTACAGCATGGGCGAAGGAACGATGCTGCTGGCCCTCGGCGCCTGGCCCGACGTCGGCGAGCTCGCCAGGCGCCTGCGCGAGTCGCCACTGTTTCACACCACGCTGGCCGGGCGCCGGCGCGA
>CAIQIY010000189.1 GCA_903871975.1 uncultured Chloroflexota bacterium
GATGTAGTTGACCTCGGCCTCGGCGGCGATCTGGGCATTGGCCTCGGAGCCAATGGCCGGTGCCGCGCGGCGGCTGCGCTCCTCGGCGCGATCACGTTCGACGGCCAGCGCGCGCACCGTCGCGAGCGCCAGGTAGGGGTTCACCGCTTCGGCACCCATGCCGATCAGGCACGCCAGATGGTGGACTTCGCGCGGCTCGCCGCTCTCGACGACCAGGCTCACCATCGTGCGCGTGCCGGCGCGGATCAGATGCTGGTGCACCGCACCGAGCGCGAGCAACGCCGGGACGGGGGCATTCACCTCATCGACGCCACGGTCACTGATGATCAGCAACACGACACCGTCGCGCGCGGCTGCCTCGGCGGCCCGGCACAGCCGGTTGAGTGCACCGAGCATGGCATCGGGGCCATCGGCCGCCCGGAACAGCGCTGGCAATGTGGCGCTGCGATACGCCGGATCATCGAGCCCGCGGATGGTCGTCAGATGCTCGTCGGTCAGCACCGGGCCGGCCAGGCGGATCAAATGGGCGTGCTCCGGGCGCTCCTCGAGCAGGTTGCCACGGCGGCCGAGGGCAACCGACAACGACATCACCAGCTCCTCGCGGAGCGGATCGATCGGCGGGTTGGTCACTTCGGCGAAGCGCTGCTTGAAGTAGCTGTACACCGGGCGCGCGCGCTCGGCAAACACCGCGAGCGGCGTGTCATCGCCCATCGAGCCGACCGGCTCGACGCCATCGCGCGACATCGGCCGCAGGATGACGGCCAGCTCTTCGGCGGTATAGCCAAAGGCCTGCTGCAGTTCGCCGAGCAGCGCCGACCGGGCGTCCCGCGTCGTCTGGTCGTCCTCGGCGGGCTGCCCGCCGTAGCGTGCGACGCCGGCCGGCGCAAGCACCTGTACCTGCGATGTAAGCCATTCGGCATATGGTTTGCCGCTCGCCAGCGCCTGCTTGACCTCGTGGTTTTCGGCGAATGTGCCGAGCCGCAGATCGGCAGCGATCATCTGCCCGGGACCAACCTTGCCTTTGCGGATGATGCGCGCCTCGTCGATCGGCACGGCACCAACTTCCGAACCACAGATCACCAACCCGTCGTCGGTGACGAGAAACCGCGCCGGGCGCAGGCCGTTGCGGTCGAGCGCCAGGCCGACGGTGTCGCCGTCACAGAAGACCAGCGCCGCCGGTCCATCCCATGGCTCCATCAGGCCGGCGTGGTACTGATAGAATGCGCGCCACTCTGCCGGCATGTCGTGGACGCGCTCCCAGGCCTCGGGTACCAGCATCGCCATGGCGTGACGAATGTCGCGCCCACCCATCACCAGGAGTTCGAGCACGTTGTCGAGCATGGCCGAATCGCTGCCGCGTGGATCGACGACCGTGCCGATGTCGACGACGCTGGCGGCGAGTGCAGCACCGGTGGGCGCCTCGCCGTCGAGCGATGGGGCTGGCATGCGGCGCCATTCGGCTTCGCGGGCCTGCATCCAGGTCAGATTGCCCCACAGCGTGTTGATCTCGCCGTTGTGCGACACCATGTGGAACGGCTGTGCCAGTGGCCAGGTGGGGAACGTGTTGGTGGAATAGCGCTGATGAAAGACAGCGACCGCTGTCGCGTACAGCGGATCGCGCAGGTCGGCGTAAAACGCCGGCAGCAAAGGCGCGATCAGCAGACCCTTGTAGACGATCGTTCGCCCCGACATCGACGGAATCGCGAGGTCGGCGAGGTCCTGACGCACGGCTGCGGCTTCGATCGCCTTGCGTGCGAGGTAGAGCGCACGCTCACGCGCGGCCGTGCTCTGGGTCGCTGTGGCGTCGGGGGCGATCAGCGCCTGCTCGATGGTGGGACAGCTGGCCAGGGCGCTTGCCCCCAGGCTGTCGCGATCGATCGGCACGGTCCGCCAGGCCAGCACCCGCAGGCCAAAACGCTGGCATTCGGTCTCGATCAGCCCGCGCGCGCGCGTCGCCTGCACGGCATCGGCCGGCAGAAAGCACATGGCGATCGCCAGGTGGTCGAGGTGCTCCGAGAGCCCACGCGCGGCAAGCTCACGGGCAAACAACGCCCGCGGGATCTGCGTCAGAACGCCTGCACCGTCGCCGCTCTTGTTGTCGGCTGCTACGCCACCACGATGTGCCATGTTCCCCACGGCAGTCAACGCCTTCGCCAGAATATCGTGGCTGGCTTCGCCCGACAGACGCGCTACAAAACCAATGCCGCAGGCGTCGTGCTCGAAGCGCTGATCGTAGAGACCGCGCGATGGCTGGTGGTGCGGGTCGTTCCTCATGCTGCCCCCTCGGTCGCTGTTCAGGTCGTCGATGTGCCGCTCAGCCGCTGGTGCGGCACTGCTGTCGCTGTTCTCAGCACTACGCACCAGCATGGTGTCAGGATCTGTGTGCAGATGCGCTACGCGAGCTTTGTGTCTGCTCTGATCACCCGGAGATGACAAAACCCCACAGGAACCTCGTGGACGAGCGAGGCTGCTGTGGGCGTCGGTGCCGACAGAACGCTAGAATTGCCGTCGATCATACAAGGAATCGCTGAGATCTGTCAACTGCACCCAAAGGGCTGAACCCCAGGGCTGATGCAACGTCGACGCCGGAATCGCCAGCGGTCGACAACAGCAGCACGTGAGCGTTGCAGTGCTGCCAGGTTTGTTGCCCCTGCACGCGCAGTGAGGCTGCACATCAGCGACACTTGACAATGTTGTGTGACTTTGTTAGATTTACGAACAGCGAAAGCGAGACCGACAGGCACACGTGGGCACGGGCGCAACCGTACACAAATCCGCGCCCAGCGCAAGAAGGTGGTAGCGAACCATGACAGAGCTGATACACCGTCAGAGCCGGAAGCATCAGCGGTCGACCGCGGCGGCACGCGAGCGTTGCGGTGCCACCCGATTCGTTGCCCCTGCACGCGCAGCGAGGCCACACACAATGCTGGTATCACTTCTCGCCACGACGTTGCATCAACCCTGGAAACCATGATTACCAGATTGACTCGCTCGCACTGCTTTGCTATAATCTCGGGAAGCGTCGTTCCGTGGTCGTAGCGACGCGCTCCGTTTCGCTTCCGGATCAGTCAGGGCAGCGCACAGGCGAGCATCGCAGGTACGTGGTGTCGCGCCCGAGCGCAATCGAACGGGCAAGTCCGTGTGGTTCGGCGCACCGTCCACGCCCGGCGTATTGCGCAGGCAGGCGCCTGATGGTTCCGGCGGCATGGCAGATGCCCGTTGGATGGAAGATTGTGGAGTTCGAGTGAAAGGACGAGGTTCCATGCAGGTCACAGACTCGTGGCGACAGCGGGGTGCAGTGCTGTTGGCACTGGCGCTGCTGGTGCCGATGATCGCCGC
>CAIQIY010000190.1 GCA_903871975.1 uncultured Chloroflexota bacterium
CCAGAGGAAGATCGCCAGAAAGATGGCATGCCCGAGGAGTAGCCCGATCGGCAGATGGACGGTCATGGGGTGTAGCATCGCGCTCCCTCGGTGGCACTCGGTGGCACTGCGTGCCTGGCATCGGCATGCCGACCGGCCGATTATACACGACGCGGTGCCTGTCGCCGGTGTGCGTCGGCAACTCGACTGCGCCGGGTTGAAGCACTGTCGGCGACCGGCAGCACGTGCCCACGATTCGGGCCCACTCCCACTTGACATTGCTGCTGTCGCTCTCTATAATAGAACACATGTTCTACATTGCACGTACGACGAAACGACGAAACACGGAGGACGACGATGATCGGGCGAAACCGTATCCCGGTACTGGGTGAAGCGGCGACGTTGCAATATGCTGGTGGGCGTAGCATGGCGCGCAGTGCCGACGGTATGGCACGGTTTGCACCGTGGGCCGGGTTCCACATCGAGGTCGGGCGCGATGCACAACTCGACCAATGCCTTGGCCGAGCGCAGCTGCCACAGATCGAGATCAAGCACCAGCGGCCAGGCGGCATCGAGGTGGTGCGGCACTGGGCGCTGGGCGAAGCGATCGCGATCTACCCGGTGACGAGCGGGCCAGTCGCCGGCACAGTGGGTGGCAGCCTGGGGCGCCGTGCCACCGCCACCGCCGAAGCCGGCATCGGTGTGCGCTGGGGGGCCAACGAGCGCAGCAAGTGTGCCGTGCGTGTCTTCATCGAGCCGTGTGTGCGTGCCGGCTATCTCCGGACGCTGACATTCTCGGTGCGGTCGCGCATGTCCGACACCCTGCTCGCCGCGCTGGTCGACCACGGGCGCATCTGCGAGGCAGCCGATGCCCTGATCGATCGCATGCGACACCCCGAGCCCGTCGCCTACCACGAGCTGGCGCTGCCGCTCGGCCCGGCACCCGAGGAAGAGTGGGGGCGTGGCGAAACGACCACCGTGGTGCCATTTCACAGCATGCATCCGACGACCGTCGATGTCGAATATTTGCGCAGCCACTGGCGCAGCGATGCCATCGACGCCGCCGCGCTCCAGGAGTGGCCCGGCATCCAGCGCTGGGCGCACGAATATGCTGCCGAGCGTGACGAGCGTGATGCCGCAGTCACGGCAGCCTGACAGATCGGGGACGTGGTGCGACCATCCGGCATCGGATGGCCGCACCCATGGCAACGCCCATACATAGCCCATACATAGGAGGTCGGCGATGCGACCACGGATGAGCATGATCACACTGGGGGTCGACGACATCGAACGGGCCATCGCGTTCTACCAGCATGGTCTGGGATTTCCCCGCCATGGCACCGAGGATGACGTGGCATTCTTCGCACTCGACGGGACATGGCTCGGCCTGTTCGGCCGAGCGGCACTCGCTGCCGACGCGGGCGTACCGCCTACATCACCCGGTGCCGGGAGCTTCACCATCAGCCACAACCTGCCTTCGCCGGCAGACGTCGACGAAGTGATGGCCCAGGCGCTGGCCGCAGGGGCAACGCTGGTGAAAGCACCGCAACCGACGGCATGGGGCGGCTACGGCGGGTACTTCGCTGATCCCGACGGGCATCTCTGGGAAGTCGCCTACAATCCGTTCAGTTGGATTGGCCCACCCGACCCATGACGGGCCCGATACCATGCGGGGATCTCCGTCACGTGCGCAGTCGACGCGCTGCCAGGCAGACATGCTCAAGCGCACCGAGCACGCTGCTCAGGCTCGGGCCGGCACAGCGCACCAGCACGCCGCCGCCGCCAGGCAACCCGGTGCAACCGATCGACACCGTGCCATCCGGCAGCAACGGTGCGATCGTCGCCGGATCACGGCGCGGGCCGACGAGCAACAGCGTGCCCAGCACCGGCGTCGTTCCCAAGACACCGCGGTGTGCCGGCGGGCGTTGCCCTGGCCGCAGCACCAGTCGATCCACCGCGCGGCAACGGCCGGCGACGACCACCGTGAGCTGTGATTCAAATGCCATGAATGCATCGCGCTCGCCACGGGCCAGCCTGCCGGGGACGACAACATCAAGCCACTCGAGGTCGGCGTCGGCGGCGAGATCGAGGGTGATCTGCTGTGTGATCTGGGCTCCCGCGTTGAGGATGAGCGCGCCGGGCCACCAACAGAATTGGCTCGCTGCGCCAGCGTGGAGTCGGATCTGTTGAGTTGCCCCATGATCCAGCCGGGGATGCACCATCGTCGCCGCCGCTCCGACGACGCGCGCCCGGGCGGCGGGTTCGAGATCGATGGCGAGATCATAGTGATCGCCATCGAGTACGCCACCGAGGTGAATCAGCGAGAGGTTCGCCCGCGTCGCATCGCTGGGGTCATCATATCGCAGGCGCGAGCATTGCAACGGCGCCACCGCATGGCTGCGCACCGCGGTCGTCCGGTTGCCACGAGGTGCAAAGCACAGGTCGAGCTGGCCGCGCTGGCGTGGCGCGCTATCCATCGGTACCGGTACCGTGCTCACCGGCGGTACGGCCAGCGATCACCATGCGAATTGCATCGCACACTGCCGCGACCCCATCGCCGGTACGGCAATTGGTGAACAAGAATGGCCCGGCGCCGCGCACGAGCCGGGCATCGCGTTCCATCACCTCCAGGCTCGCGCCGACATATGGCGCCAGATCAACCTTGTTGATCACCAGCAGATCGGCACGCACCAAGCCGGGGCCGCGCTTGCGGGGAATCTTGTCGCCACCGGCGACGTCGATGACAAAGATCGTGAAATCCACCAGGGCCCGGCTGAAGGTCAGCGTCAGATTGTCGCCGCCACTTTCCAGCAACAGGACGTCAGCATCGGGGTAGGTGTGTTCCAGCTCGGCTGCCATCGCCAGGTTCATCGTCGGATCATCGCGGACCGCGGTATGGGGGCACGCACCGGTTTCGACGCCACGGATGCGCTCGGCGTCGAGCACTCCGGTCAGGGTACGCCGGACGTGTTCGGCGTCCTCGAACGTGATGATGTCGTTGGTGATCACCAATGGACGGTGGCCGGCAGCCAGCAGGCGCGGCACCAGCGCCTCGACCAGTGCGGTCTTGCCCGAACCGACCGGTCCACCAATGCCGATGCGTGCGTTTCGTCTCATGGTGCCTCCATCTGGTTGACATCTCGCGACACCGTATGGTGGCCGGCCGTGAGACGTTGCTGCGTCATGATTGCACATTATATACCCTGGATACGGTCAGCGTCCGCGGGCTGCAGCAACGTGGTTGCCCCCGCTCCTGCAGCGCGGGAACAGCATTGGCTCGCGCAGCGATGGCGCCCTGTGCGTTGCCGCAAACGACATTGACGGCCATGAGTGGCGCGTGCTATACTCATGCCATGCCGGTGTAGCTCAGTGGTAGAGCAGCTGTCTTGTAAACAGCAGGTCGTCGGTTCAAGCCCGACCACCGGCTCCAGCCCGGAGCCTCGCAATCGCGCAGTCCGTTCGTCCGTCGGCAGCAGGCCCGTGACCTGCGGCGTGTCTCGCCGGTCACCGCGGTAATGCAGCGGGGGCATCGGCGACCCAGGAGCGATTCGATGACGCACATGATGGGCATCGATGTCGGCACCAGCGGCGTCAAGGTCGTCGTCGTCGACGAGCGTGGCCAAGTGGTAGCCAGCGCCAACGAGCCATACCCGTTGTCGGCGCCGCGCCCGCTGTGGAGCGAACAGGCGCCAGAGGACTGGTGGGACGGCACGCGGCGGGCGGTGCGAACGGTGACTGCAGCGCTGGGTGATACACCGATCGTGGCGCTCGGGCTCACCGGCCAGATGCACGGTGCCGTCTTTCTCGATGCGCGCGACCAGGTCATCCGGCCGGCGATGTTGTGGAACGATCAGCGGACCGCGGCGGAATGCGCCGAGATCACCGAGCGCGTCGGTGCCGGGCGGCTGGTCGCGATCACGGGCAATCCGGCGCTCACCGGCTTTCAGGCACCCAAAATCCTGTGGTTACGCCATCACGAGCCCGAAGCGTACGCCAGAATCGCCCGGGTCTTGTTGCCGAAGGATTTCATCCGGCTACGCCTGAGCGGCAGTGCTGCCACCGATGCATCCGATGCTGCCGGTACGCTGTTGCTGGATCTGCAGCGGCGCAGCTGGAGCGCGCCGCTCCTCGATGCGCTCGAACTGCCCGCCAGCTGGTTCCCGCCGGTGTTCGAAGGCCCCGAGATCACCGGTACGCTGCTGCCGGCAGTGGCCGCCGAGCTGGGCCTGCCGGCTGGCGTGCCGCTGGTCGCCGGCGGTGGCGACAACGCTGCTGCCGCAGTGGGGACCGGGATCGTGACGCCGGGTGTCGTGAGCAGCAGCATCGGCACCAGCGGTGTGCTGTTCGCTCACATGGCGCAGATCGCGCTGGATCCAGCCGGTCGGCTGCACAGCTTCTGCCATGCGGTGCCGGGCGCCTGGCACCTGATGGCGGTGACGCTGGCGGCCGGTGGAGCCTTGCGCTGGCTGCGCGACACGCTGGCGGGCTTTGGTGGTGCCCCCCTGAGCTACGACGCGCTGGTAGCGCTGGCCGCCGATACGCCGCCCGGCGCCGAGGGCTTGATCTTCCTGCCGTACCTCACTGGCGAGCGCACGCCACACCTGGATCCGCTGGCGCGGGGGGCATTCATCGGGCTCACCTCGCGGCACGGCGCCGGGCATCTGGTGCGCGCCGTGCTCGAGGGCGTCGTCTACGCGCTGCGCGACGGCCTCGAGATCATGCGCGGGCTCGGGCTGGCACCGCGGCACATCCGCGCAACCGGTGGCGGGGCGACGAGCGCCGTCTGGCGTGCGCTGCAAGCCGACATCTACGGCACGCCGGTCGAGACGCTCGCCGCCGAAGAAGGGCCAGCATTCGGTGCAGCATTGCTCGCCGGCGTCGGTGGGGGCGTGTTCCGCTCGATCGACGATGCGGTGGCGTCGGCAGTACGCGTCAGCGGCATCGTCGAGCCGGATGCCGGCCGCCGTGCCGCGTACGAAGCGACGTACGCGATCTATCGCGACGGCTATGCGGCGACGCACGACCTCGCGGCGCGCCTGGCGCATACGAGTGCCGGATGAGGGTCATTGATCCTGCCGCCACACGACACTGATGACTCGACCGGATGGCCGATCAGGATCGGCGAGGTGCGTGCTGTGGTGATCGGTGTGCCCAGCCTGGTGTATCGGGCTCAAGCTGCGGATCTCGGCGGCGACGTCGCACCCGGCCGCGCAGGTTGGGCAGCAGCGCGCTGCAGTGCTCGTGGCACGCGGCGAGTGATCCGGCACCTGCCAGCCGCGGCGCCAGGCGCGGCTGCACAACCGACATCGCCTCGATCATGCGCCCCCCCGCCGCCGCCAGCTGCTCGAGCAGCGTCAGCTTGTCCTCAAGGATGATGCAGCGCAGTTCATCCCGAAAGCCATCGCAACCAACCACATCGGTCACGACGGCACTCGCCGGAATCTCATGGGTGTCCTCCGTCGTATGGGTCGCGCCCGCCAGATCACACCGGTCGCATGTCGCTGTGCGACAGTAGCCTCGTCGAGGCTCGGCAAGCCCACGATAGGCCCGAACCAGCGAGTCGGGCCTGGGGTGTAGCCAGCCACGGTACGATGCCCGGGAAGCGAACCGACACCGGCTCAGGGCCGCCGGCGATCACGCGGCATATCTCGAGCATGTCATGCGCCTGATTCTGGAGACGGCCTTGGCCGGCCCGGCGTCGTGTGCATCAGGTACCCCGAGATAATCCCCATGACATCGCCGACGCCGAAGATACCGAGCATCAGCATCCCGATCGTCTTGCCGGTACCTCGGTGCCGACGGTCGGGGACCGTGTCCGATGGCGATGGCAGCATGCGCTGTGCTACCGCCTCATGCACCGTCGGCAGCGGTATACCCCAGCGCATCGTGGGCCAATCGGCCGATCTCATCGTGGAACACGCGCATATGCTGCCTAAGACGCAATCGCAACCACTCCGGTTCGTCGATCCACAACAGGCTGCGAGGGCGGCGACCTGTGGGCTCCCCAGTCGCGTCATCGTCTCGTCGGATGGCCCGCCAGAAACTGCTCCAGCTCCACCGGCACGCTGCCCACCTGCATCGTCGCAGTGACGCGGTGCCCCCTGTACCCACCTTGTCACCAGCGTGTATGGCATGATCCTGCATGCCCCAATACGAACGGGCCATCAAACGGAATCATGCGACGACTGCATCTCACCCCACCCTGACCTGTGCTATACTCTTGATGGTCTCTTAATCTCTCAAGCCTGCGTGGGGGGCAGCGTCGCACCACGCGGGGGGCAGGCATCGGCCGCACGACGAGCACACGTGCGCGGCGACAGCGAAGTCGGCAGTCAGTGGCGACCCAGTCCACCTGATCTCGTCCGAAGTCCACCGATGTGAGGAGCAGACGCCCATGTCCCCGATTCGCCTGTTGACCGCCCTGATCGCGATGATGCTCGCCGTCGCGGCGTGTGGTGCACCCAGTGCCCCCGCCGAAGCGCCCACCAGCGCCCCCGCCGAAGCGCCCACCAGCGCCCCCGCCGAAGCGCCCACCAGCGCCCCCGCCGAAGCGCCCACCAGCGCCCCCGAACCCGGCGCCGAGGAATACATCTTCGGAATGGTCCTGGTCGGCCCAATCAACGACGGTGGCTGGAATCAGGCGCACTACGATGCGGCGCGCTACGTCGAAGCCAACGTGCCCGGCACACGGTTCATCTACATCGACAAGGTGAATCCCGCCGACAAGCCGAACGTGACCGTACCGCAGGTCGTCGACGAACTGGTCGCACAGGGAGCGCGGTTCATCATCACCAATTCGGCTGAATTCGTCGACGGAACGCTCGAGGCCGCCGCCGCGCACCCCGACGTCTTCTTCCTGCACGCCTCGGGCGACAGTGTCCTGAAAGGCGAAGCGCCGGCCAACCTGACCAACCTGATGGGCCGGATGGAGCTCGGCAAGCAGATCGCCGGCTGCGCGGCGGCGCTGCAGTCGAGCACCGGCCGGCTGTCGTACCTCGGCGCACTGATCGATCCCGAGACGCGGCGGCTGGTCAATTCGACCTATCTGGGCGCGAAGCACTGTTGGGAGCAAGTACGCGGGCAGCCAGCCGGCAGCCTGAGCTTCGAGGTCGTCTGGATCGGCTTCTGGTTCAACATTCCGGGCGTCACGCTGGATCCGACGCGTGTCGCCACCGACTTCATCAATGCGGGCAGCGACGTCATCATCTCGGGGATCGACACCACCGAGGCGATCGTCGAGGCGAACAAGGCCACGGCCGCCGGCAAGACCATCTGGGCGGTGCCGTACGACTTCAAGGGTGCCTGTGCCGTGGCCGAGAGCGTCTGCCTCGGTGTACCGTATTTCAACTGGGGCCCATCCTACGCGCGAATCATCGGTGACGCCCGTGCCGGCACCTTCACATCACAGTGGGAGTGGCTGGGGCCGGACGCAGCCGACATGAACAACCCCGACACCAGCATGATCGGCTTCGTCCCGGGCGCGGGCCTGACTGCCGAGAACGCGGCAGCGCTGGCCACCTTCAGCCAGCAGGTTGTCAGCGGTGAGCTGAACCTGTTCACCGGCCCGCTGAACTACCAGAACGGCAGCGAATACCTCGCCGCCGGTGCAGTCGCCAGCGACGAGCAGATCTGGTACACCGAGCAACTGCTCGAGGGGATCGTCGGCGAGAGCGCGGCGGAGTGACGTGGACGTCGCCATCGACCAGCTCACCAGAACGTTCGGCAGCGTGCGTGCCAACGACGGCATCACGCTGCGCTTCGCCGCCGGGCAGATTCATGGCGTGCTCGGCGAGAACGGTGCAGGCAAGAGCACCCTGATGAAGGTGCTGGCGGGGTTCATCCGGCGCGACTCGGGCGACATTCGGCTCGACGGCGCGCCGGCGGCCCTCGGTACGCCGGCGGCGGCGATGCGCGCCGGCATCGGCATGGTGCACCAGGAGCCACTGGACATTCCGGCCTTCACGGCACTGGAGAACTTCCTGTGTGGCAGCGATCCTGCGGTGTTCGGCGACTGGCGGGCCGCCCGTGCGCGATTGATCGACTGGAACACACGGTTGGGGTTTGCCGTCGACCCCGACGAACGAACGGGCCGCATGACGGTCGGTCAGCGGCAGCAACTCGAGCTGATGCGCCTGCTGACCGCCGGCGCGCGGCTCCTCATCCTCGACGAACCAACCACCGGCATCTCGGCGGGGCAGGTCGACGCATTGTTCGCAGCATTGCGACATCTGGCGGCGAGCGGACGGACCATCGTGTTCGTCTCGCACAAGCTCGACGAGGTCGCCGCACTGTGCGACACGGTGAGCGTCTTGCGCGCCGGCCGCCTGCAGCCGCCGGGGCAGCTGGTGATGCCGCAACCGCAGGCCGCATTGCTGCAGGCGATGTTCGGCGAGGCGCTGGAGCAGCCCGACGCCGGCGCGCTGCCGGCGATGGCGCATGGCGCTCCGGTGTGGCAGCTCGATGACGTGACGGTACGCGAGGGCGTCATCGTCCTGGAGCGTCTCTCGCTCGAGATTCCGGCAGGCATGGCGCTGGGCCTGGCCGGCCTGGAGGGCAGCGGTCAGCAGCTGGTGTTGCGGTTGCTGGCCGGCGCGCTGCGGCCAGTCGGCGGGCGCGTACTGAGCGATGGGCGCGATCTGAGCGGCGGCGGCATGGCGCAGGCGCGGGCGCGCGGCATCGAGTACCTGCCGGCCGATCGGCTCAGTGCCGGGCTGATCGGCAGCTTCGATCTCGCCGAGCACCTCGAGCTGCTGGCACCACGCCGCTGGTGGCGCGATCGCGGGGCAGCGCGTGTGGCAGCCGAGCGCGCCATCGGCGCCTTCGACATCCGTGGCACACCGGCCACGCCGCTGCAGGCATTGTCGGGCGGCAACCAACAGCGCGCCATGCTGGCATTGATGCCCGCGACGCTGCGCGGCCTGCTGCTCGACCAACCGACCCGCGGCCTCGATGTTGCATCGGCGCGGCTGGTCTGGCAACGCATCGCCGACCGCCGTCGCAGCGGGACGGCCGTGGTGTTCGCCAGCGTGGATCTCGACGAGTTGCTCGAACACGCCGATGCATTGCTGGTGTTCGCAGGCGGGCGCGTGTCGCGGCTCATCCCGCGCGCGCAGCTCGACGCGCAGCGGCTGGCCCGGCTCATCGGCGGGAGTGGGTTCGCGGAGGTGGGATGAGCCATTCGACGGAAGGGCCGCGCTGGCGCACGGTGCCGCTCGCCCCGCTGTTGGCGTTGCTTGCGGCCCCCGGCTTCGTCACGCTGCTGCTCTGGCTGAGCGGTACGCCCGTGCTGGCGACCTGGCAGCTGATGCTGTCGGGGTGGGCTTCGACGGCCGCGACGCGCGCCGACGCCCTGATGTTGGCGGCGCCGCTGATGCTGTGCGCTGCCGGCCTGACGATCACGTTCGCCGCCGGGCTGTACAACCTCGGCGTCGAGGGGCAGGTCACATTCGGCGCGATCGGCTGCATGGCGGTGATGCGGGCATTCCCCGAGTGGCCGGCGCCCGTGTTGTGGGTGGCGGCACTGGCCGGCGCGCTGGTCGCG
>CAIQIY010000191.1 GCA_903871975.1 uncultured Chloroflexota bacterium
CGCGGCACACACCATCGCCACCATCACCGTGGCGAACGGCGGCGGCCGCCTGCTGGGCGAGCAGGGGTACTTCGTCACCGAGCCAGTGCTGCGCGCCTGGGAGGCGGCCGGCGGTTATGCCGGGCTCGGCGATCCGCTCACGCCGCTGGTGCCATTCGCGGATCACCGGCTGCAGTGTTTTGTGCGCGGCTGCCTGGCGCTGCGCGACGGTGTGATCGGGCGCGAACCACTGGGCCGGCTGGTGATGCTGGCTGAACTGGAACCGCAGACGGCAACGATCGACCCCCGACTGGCCGACGCATATCAGGCATACGGTGGCGCCGCCGCGCTCGGGCCGGCCCTCGGGCCGGCGTTCGTGCGTGGCGATCGGCCGGTGCAATACACCCGCGATGCCCGCCTCGAGCAGCCACTGGCCGGTGGGCCGGTGCGGCTCGGCGCGCTCGGCATCGAATACCTGCGGCTGGAACCGGGTGCGCGCTATCGCTGGCCGGCGCCCTGAGTCGGGCGCGCACGCCGGGCTGCCGCAGCACTGTGGCAGTCGTCGGGCATCAGCGCATGCAGCGCCACACCCGACAGGCACCGCGCGCCGGGCCTGCGCAACGCATCACCGGCGTACCTCCTCGCCGGCCCGGGCATCGCGGCGCCATTGCAGCCACGTCAGCAGCACCTGCAGCGCCCAGCCGATCATCGTCCATACCACCACCGTCCGCGCGACATCGTCGAATGCCTCGGCGATCGCGCCGACCGCCAACCCGCTCAGCTGGCTCACGCCCATCACCAGCATCACAAAGACGCTCATCACGCGGCCGCGCAGCGCATCGGGCACCACCATCTGCAGCAACGTGTTGGTGAGCGTCAGGATCGTCACACCCGCCCAGCCAACAGCGGCCAGCAGCACCGCGGCGGGCAGGACATCGCGCATCGACGCAAAGCCGGCCAGCAGCAACGAATAGCTCAGCAGCGCGATGGTACGCACCGTCCGGCGCGGCATGCGATCCGCCCAGACGCTGATCATCGTCGCCGCCACCAGCGCGCCGGCGGCATTGACCGATGCCAACAGGCCGAAGACCCGCGCATCGCCCTGCAAGACGTCGCGGGCGAATGACGGCAGCAGCGGAATATAGGCCATGCAGAACACCGAGAAGATCGCCAACTGCCCGAGCAGCAGGCGCACCTCGGGTGTCTGCCAGACGTACGCCATACCCTCGCGGAACTGGCCGGCCTGCCGCGCTGGGGCGGCGGCGCGTGGCACCAGCCGCATCGCCACCAGGCTGCCGATCGTCGCGAGAAAGCTCAGGCCATTGAACAGGAAGGTGGGCGCCTCGCCAAGTGCGGCTGCGACCACGCCGGCGATCGCCGGGCCGACGATCCGGGCTCCGTTGAACATCATCGAGTCGAGCGCAATCGCTCCGAGCAGATCCTCGCGGCCGACCAGCTCGATGGTGAACGCCTGGCGCGCCGGTTGCTCGAACGCCGATGCGGTGCCGCTCAACAGCGCCAGGATGAGCACGTGCCACACCTGGACTGCGCCGGTCGCCGTCAGCAATGCCAGCAACAAGGCGCTGGCCATCGCCGTCACCTGCGTCAGCAACAACAGCTGGCGTTTCGGTACCCGGTCGGCGACTGTGCCGGCGCCCAGCGTCAGCAACAGCACGGGGAGCGATTGGGCGGCGGCGATCATGCCGAGCCAGAACGTCGAATCCGAGAGGCGCAGCACCAACCAGCCCTGGGCGGTCGCCTGCATCCAGATGCCGCAGACCGAGATCAGCTGGCCAATGAAGAGTAGCCGGTAGTTGCGGTGGGTGAGCGCGCGCAACGCCGCTGGCACACGTCGTGTTGCCGAGGAAGGTGTCATCGCCAGAGCCTTTGTCGTGGCACGCGCCGGCGGCGTGCAGGTCGCGGCAGTATACCACCACTCCCCGCCGGGCCGTCGGTACTGTGATCGCGGCGGTCAGGTGTGGGGCCGATCATGCGAACGGCGCTCGTGTATACTGCGTGTGTCGGACGTGCGATGGGAGGTGTCACATGGTGGACGGCGATCAGCGTCAGGCCTGGCTTGAACGGTTGCAGGAAGATGAACGCCTGCGCGGTGATCTTGAGGACGAGGCGGCAACGATGTTGTTGGAGTGGGCCCAGCAACAGACGATCGTCGCGTGTGATGACCCGAGCCTGGACTTCGACGCCGTCGTGGTCGCTGTGCAACATGTTCGCGCCGCGGCACGCGCTGCTGCGCTCGTCGGTGGTGATGCGGCGACCGTGGTGGCGCATGCACGCGCCGAGCTCGCTGATCGCCAGCGACACCAGGCATTGCCAGGGCGCACGCAGATGCTGCACGTCGCCCCTGCGACCGTCGTCGTGCCCGCACCAGCTACGCCCCCCGTGGTAGCTGACCCACCCGTGGTAGCTGACCCACCCGTGGTAGCTGACCCACCCGTGGTAGCTGACCCACCCGTGGTCGAACCACCCGTGGTCGAACCACCCGTGGTCGAACCACCCGTGGTCGAACCGCC
>CAIQIY010000192.1 GCA_903871975.1 uncultured Chloroflexota bacterium
CGGCGATGGCTGCATCGGGCGTCGCGGGGAACGCGGCGACGGCGGCACGCCAGCCCACGAGACCCTGCAGCTCGAGCGAGCGGTCCAGCAGTGCGGCAGCACGCCAGCCGGCATAGATGCCCTGCGCCATGCCGGGCCGCCCCCACGCCGGTGCATCGGGCGGCAGGCTCGCGGCACACCACGTGTTGGCCTGCCGCAGCACCAGCGACTGCCACGCCGTGCCGTCGCGGCGGTCCAGTGCCTCGGCAGCGCTCGTGATGCGCCAGATCGGCGGCGGCGGCCGGCCCTGCTGGCCGCGCAGCCGCGCCAGTACCGGTTCTGCGTCGACACCGGCACGTTGTGCTGCCCGCGCCACATCGGCGAGGTTGAAGGCTCCGGCATGCCAACGCTCGCGGAAGTAGGCCAGCGCCGGCAGTACTGCCGCATCGATGCCGCAGCGCAGCTGGCGCGCTGCCAGCGCCAGCGGCTGGTCGGCCATGCCGAGGAAGGGATTGACCGCCACGAAGTTGTCGAGATCCCAGACTGGCGCGACTCGCCGGCAGACTGCGGCGACCTGCTGTTGCAGCGTCGCTGGTGCGATGGCCGGTGGCATCATGGTGTTGTGCATTGATCACTCCCCGCCCCGGCGATTGGCCGGCCAGATTCGTGCGACCAGCCGGTCGGCGATGATTCCGAGATAGAAGCCGTAGCGTGCGTGGACGACGAGTGCGTGGCCGCGTGGGTGCGCGGCGATGACGCCGAGAAACGGATGGAGCACGACCAGCAGCGCGGTGACGACGAGCGGCACTGCGGCGTTGAACCAGGCCCATGGTGCGTCGTGGTTGGGCACAGCGCCCAGCACCGGCGCGAAGAATGCCGCTGCGCCGGCGTAGAGCGCGGTCGTCAGCCATGCGCCGCCGATGGTGACGAGCGGGATGCCGATCAGCGGCAGCATCGGATTGCGCCGTGGCAGCTGCATGATGATCGGCCAGAGTTGCCCCAGCGAGAGCGCGATGATCGCCGTGAGCGCCAGCTTGCCCGGGCTGCTGCCCGCCAATGTGCCGAACGCGTCGCCGCGAGCGAGCAGCCAACCACTGGCGAGGCTGCCGGCGAGCGCGAGCAGCAGCGCTCGCCACGGCACAAGCGGGCGCGCCGGCGCCAGCTGCGGCGGGACACCCGAGGCGCGCAGGAATGCACGCGCCTTGTAGGCGCCGTGCCCCAGCAGGTGCAACAGTGCTGCCGGAGCCATCGCGAGCCCCAGCTGGACCATCATGAAGCCCATCTGGCTCACCGTCGACCACGCCAGAATGCGCTTGTCGGCTGGTTGGGCCCACATCGCCAGCACGCCGACTGCCGTCGTCAGGCTGCCGACGAGCGTCAGCACGATGAGTGCCGCTGGCTCGCGATTGAGCAGTGGCGCGAAATGCAGCAACAACACGCCACCGCCGTTGATCAGCCCGGCGTGCATCAGTGCCGACACCGGCGTCGGCGCTTCGAGCGTCTCGGGCAACCAGGTATGGAATGGTACCTGCGCTGATTTGGTGAGCGCGGCGGCGACGAGCAGCACGGCGACGATCCCCGGTGCTGGCGCCCAACCCGATGGCGCTTGCGGCTGCGCCAGAACGCGCTCGAGATCGATCGTGCCCCAGTGTGCGGCAATCAGCCCGATGGCGCCGAGCAGGAGCCCGTCGCCGATCCGGCTGATGAGGAATTTCTTGCGCGCTGGCATGAGGGCCGCAGGATGCCGGTAGAAGGTGAGCAGCCGGTGCAGCCCGAGGCTCGTGGCGCTCCAGGCAACGAACAGCACGATGAGGTTGCTGGCGTGGACCAGCAGGTAGGCGGCGAGTACGGTTCCGACCATCCATCGCAGAAATGAGCGCTGGTGTGGCTCGCCATCCAGGTAGCGCCAGGCAAACCGATAGACGACAACGCCGACCAGCGCGATCAGCAGGCCAATGCTCGCGCTCACACGGTCGAGCGTCAGGCCAAGGCTGCTCCACGGGCGCGCGTCGATCCACTGCCAGATCCAACCTGCGAGCGCCAACGGCACCAGCCCGACGACAGCAATCGCTGCGCCGTCTTCGAACACGCCGGCGCGCCGCGCGCTGCGCCACTCCCCGATCGCCATCACCCTCGCCTTGTCGTGCCTTCTGGTCATACTGTCAAGTATATCACGAAATACGTGTCACGTATTCGTGATCACCAGATGGCGGCTCTCCGTCGGTGCCGTGTGATGCACCGCATGTTCCATGCCGCTGTGCGCCTGGGTCGTCAGGCTCCGGCACGGGAAGCCGATTGCCCTCATCGCTGCCGGAGCCATGTTCCGGCCAACCGGGCACGCACTGTAGGCCTGGGGCTCTGCGATCTGTTGCGCGCCAGCGGCCCCGAGGTCTGGGTGTGCGGGTCTGCGGCCCACAGATGCTCACCGAGCGCACTTCCGGCAGGCAGATGTTCTCCGGGCAGACCAGAGGTCTGCGATGGGGTTCGGCACGGTGAGTCGTGGCGTGCGATGATATCGACAACCGACGCCGATCGCGTGGCCCACGCTTCCTGCGTATCGGCGGATGCGTTGCGTCGAAGCCGCCGGGATCGATATGCCGCACACAATGCGCCAGTTGCACCACCACGCCGACCAATGCTCACGCCGGATACATGCCAGTACGTCGTTGAGAGGGGCTCGTACGCCGCCACGTCGGCTTGTCAGGTACAACGGCATCAGTGGCATCCAAGGTTTCACGTTTTCCGCGAGAAAATACCGCAACTCGGCAATGTTCATGCTACGCACCCCGCTATGGCATCGTCGGCTGTGCTACAATGCTGCTGCGGCGACTGCTGACAGCTGCCGCATGCAACATGCGGCGCACCAGAAGTGCCACTGTACCGACCAGTGGTACGCGCAATGGTTTGCTCGCTGCGGGAACATGCCAAACCCCCGATTGTTCGTGTTGCACATGCCGCCAGTATGACGTCGAATGTGCTATAGTGTCGCGGTGCCGGTCGCCGCACTGCAGTGCGGCGTTCGAAGTGCCAGAGGTGCCGACCGGTGCAGTACGGCAGTCGCACACATGTCATAACCGGCATCGGTCTCGCAAAACCAACCTCTGAAGCATCAACCAGCGTCATGCACCCATACCAGTGACAGCCAGTATTCAGCACGCTATTGACCGTTCTGATCGGTTGCAACGTATCATCGACTATTGCTTCGGTGACGATAGTTATAAGCCGAGCATGACTCCGATGAGGCTGAAATACCTCGTATCGGCACGTCAATAGCGATAATACATC
>CAIQIY010000193.1 GCA_903871975.1 uncultured Chloroflexota bacterium
AATCGGGCGGGCAGATCGGCATAGGTGCTCTGTTCGAGCTCGACGGTGCGAATCATCGAGCCGCCACCGAGAAACGGCGGCATTGCCTCGAGGATGGTGCGCCGCCCCCACAGGACACCGATGCCGGTCGGGCCACACATCTTGTGGCCACTGAACGCGAGGAAGTCGATGCCCAGCGCCTGTACGTCGACGGGCATGTGTGGCACGCTCTGGGCGCCATCGACGAATACCAGCGCGCCGGCGGCGCGTGCCCGCTCGGCGATCCATGCGATCGGATTGATGGTCCCCAGTACGTTCGATTGGTGCGTCAGTGCCACGATTCGGGCACCATCGGCCAGGATACGATCCAGATCGGTCAGATCGAGGCGCCCGTGACCATCGACCGGCACACCACGCAGCCGGGCGCCGGTACGCTGTGCCACCATCTGCCAAGGCACCAGATTCGAGTGATGCTCCATCGCGCTCACGACGATGGTGTCACCGGGGCGCAGGTTGGCCTCGCCCCAGCTGCGCGCCACCAGATTGACCGCCTCGGTGGCATTGCGCGTGAAGATCACCTCGCGGGGCGATGCCGCGCCGATGAAGCGCGCCAGCTTGCCGCGCGCCCGCTCGAACGCAAACGTTGCCTCCTCGCTCAGGCGGTACACGCCACGATGCACATTGGCATTCGTCTGCCGATAGAAGTCCGCGTGCGCATCGATCACGCGCCGCGGCTTCTGCGACGACGCGGCGCTATCGAGGAACGCCAGCGGCTTGCCGGCCTGGGCATGCTGCAGGATGGGAAACTCGCGGCGCAACGCGACGACATCGAACAGGCTCAGGCGGTGGTCGGGCGATGCGCTCATCGTCATCCTCTCATGGCTCCAGGGTCATGGCTCCAGGGCACCGTCAGGCGATGCGACGGTCGATCAGATCGGCGAGCTGCTCGCGCAGTGCCGGCGTCGGGATGCGATCGAGCACCGGCTCGAAGAAGCCGTTGACGATCAGCTGCACCGCGTCAGTGCGGGGGATGCCGCGTGCGCGCATGTAGAAGATCATCTCTTCGTCGACTTCGCCGCTGGTCGAGGCATGGCCAGCCTTCAGCACATCGTTGGTATCGATCATCAGCCCGGGGATCGAATCGCTGCGTGCGGCCGGTGTCAGATGCAGCGCATGCTCCTCGAGGCGCGACGACGTCGCCCGGCTGGCGTGTTCGATCTTGATCATGCCGTCGAACACGGTATATCCGCTGTCCTTGACGACCGTCTTGAAATCCATGTGCGCATCGGTGCGGGCGCCGATGTGTCGCAGCCACGGTGCCGTGAGCAGCAGCTGGCCGGCGCAGCCCAGCGTGGCCGCCTGCCAGTCGACGCGCGCACCATCGCCGCGCAGCGCCGTCTCGGCTTCGAGGTGCTGCAACCGGCCGCCGAGGCTCAGCGCCGTCCACTCCAGCGCTGCATCACGACCGACGTCGGCGCGCTGCGCCCCGATGTGATACACCCCCGCACCCCATGTCTGGGCGCTGCAGTAGCGCAAGGTGCTGCCCGCGCCGAGGATGAGCTCGCTCACCGGCGAGGCAAACGCCTGCTGTGCCAGATCGGGCGATTCGTATGCCTCGACCACCGTAGCCGATGCGCCGTCTTCCAGGATGATCAGCGTGTGGGCGATCAGTGCCTGTTGCTCCTCGTCGATCCGCAGCGTGATCGTCAGCGGCGCCTCGACGGCCACGCCGCGCGGCACATAGACCAGCGCACCATGCTGCCACAACGCAGCGTTGAGCGCGCTGAATGTGTGCGCCAGCGGGTCGACGACGCTGCCGAGCGCGCGCTCGACGAGCTCGGGATGTGTTCGCAGCGCATCGGCCAGCGTGACGAAGATGACGCCGGCCGGCAGCTCGCCGTCGTGCGTCAGCTGCGTACCACGGGCGTCGGCCGTCGGCACGACGTGCCCAATCTGGAATGCGCTGAGGTCGGTCCGGCGCCAGACGGGTGGCGTGCCGGCAGCATACTGGCGCCATGCAGCCACGCGCCGCTCGATCGACCACGCGGGCTCGCCGGCGGCCTGTGCCGCTTCGATGATCTGCGCCTCGTCATAACCAGAGAGCGCGAGCCGCGCTGCGGTGTTACTTGCCTGCATTGCTCAGCACTTCCTCCCTGATGAAGTCGTAGCCCCTGGCCTCGAGCTCGAGCGCCAGCTCTGGCCCGCCTTCGCGCACGATCCGGCCATCCATCATGACCGAGACGACGTGCGGCTTGATGTAGGTGAGCAGCCGCTGGTAGTGGGTGATCACCAGTACGCCCATCTCGGGTTGCTGGCTCGCCAATGCGTTGACCCCCTGTGCGACGACGCGCAGCGCGTCGATGTCGAGGCCCGAGTCGGTCTCGTCCATGATCGCCATCGTCGGCTTGAGCATCGCCATCTGCAGGATCTCGACGCGCTTCTTCTCGCCGCCACTGAACCCTTCGTTGAGGTAGCGCCGCGCGAAGCCTTCGTCGATGCCGAGATCAGCCATCAGCCCGCGGATTTCCTTGCGGAACTGCGCCATCGGGATCGCGGTGCTGCGCGGATCCTTGCCCTCTTCGGCCCGGTGTGCGTTGACGGCCGCCCGCAGGAAGTTGGCGACGGTGACGCCGGGGATCGAGACGGGGTATTGAAACGCCAGGAAGACGCCCAGCTTCGCGCGCTCGTCGGGCTCGAGCTCGAGGATGTTCTGCCCACGATACCAGACCTCGCCGCCGGTGACGGTGTACCCCGGGTGGCCCAT
>CAIQIY010000194.1 GCA_903871975.1 uncultured Chloroflexota bacterium
TCGCGTTGCTTGAGCAACACCGGGGCGCGGCGCGGCCAATCGCCGGCGGCACCGACGTGCTGGTTGAACTCGAGCGCAGCCAGACGCGGCTGGAGGTCGCGATCGACCTGAGCGGCATCGATGCCGGTCGCGAGATCAGCGTCGAGGGCGACGCATTGGTCCTGGGCATGCTGGTGACGCACCGCCAGGTGCTGGCCTCGCCGCTGTGCGCCCAGTACGCCGCGGCGCTCGTACAGGCCTGCCGCGAGGTCGGCGCGCCGCAGATTCGCAACCAGGCGACGATCGCCGGCAATCTGATGACGGCGTCGCCGGCCAACGACACGATCACCGCGCTGTTCGCGCTCGATGCCACCATCGAGCTGAGCAGCCGGCGTGGCGTGCGGCACGTGCCGCTGCGCGACGCGTACCCGGGGCTGCGGCGCACCGTGCGGGCAGCCGACGAGCTGCTGACGGCCATTCGGGTGCCATTGCCGGCGGCCGGCGAGCGCGGGGTGTTCCTCAAGGCCGGCCTGCGGCGCGCGCAGGCGATCGCGGTCGTCAATGCGGCCTGCGTCGTCGCGTGCGACGCCGCCGGGGCGGTGCGTCACGCGCGCATCGCGCTCGGTTGTGTCGCGCCGACGGTGGTGCGGGTGCCGGCAGCCGAGCAGGCGCTGGTGGGCCAGCGGCTCGACGCAGCGACAGCACAGCATGCCGCTGCGCTGGCAGCCGCGGCGGTCACGCCGATCGACGACGTGCGTGGTTCGGCGGAATACCGCCGCGAGCTGGTGGCGACACTGGTGGCGCGTGCGCTGACCAGGCTGGCCGACGGTGCAACCGACCCCGTCGCGCCCGGCCCATTGCTCGGCAGCGGGCCGGCCGTCGCGCCAGGTGTGGCGTACGCCGGCACGATCGCATGCGAGCTCAACGGCCAATCGCGGCACTTCGACGGTGCTGCCGCACACACCCTGCTCGAACTGGTGCGCCAGGCCGGCCTGACCGGCACCAAGCTGGGGTGTGGCGAGGGTGAGTGCGGCTCGTGCACCGTCTGGCTCGACGGCCGCGCCGTGCTGTCGTGCCTGGTCCCCGCGGGGCAGGCACACGGTGCCGCGGTGACGACCATCGAGGGGCTGGCGCGCGATGGCGCGCTGCATCCGCTGCAGGGCGCCTTCGTCGCCTGTGGCGCAGTCCAGTGCGGTTATTGCATTCCTGGCTTCCTGATGTCGGGTGCCCGCCTGCTCGCCGACGGCGACACCGTCGACGAGGCGACCGTCCGCGAGGCGTTTGCCGGCAACATCTGCCGCTGTACCGGCTACCGCGCACTCATCGAGGCGGTGTGCCGTGCCCGTGACGAGGTGCAGCCATGATCGGCGAATCGCTGCCACGCCCCGATGCCATCGGCAAGGTCACCGGTGCAACCGCGTATCCCGGCGATCTGGTGCGCGCCGACATGGCGCAGCTCGCCGTGGTGTATGCCGGCCGGCCCCACGCGCGCATCCGGCGCATCGACACCGACGCCGCACGTGCCCTGCCCGGCGTGCTGGCGGTGCTCACCGCCGCCGACGTGCCATTCAACCGGTTCGGCCTGATCGAAGCCGATGCGCCGGTGCTCTGCGACGACGTGGTGCGCTACGTCGGCGATCGCGTCGCGCTGGTGGTCGCCGACGACGCCACCACCGCCCGTGCCGCGGCCGCACTGGTGCACATCGACTACGACGATCTGCCGATCGTGGCCGATGTGCATGCCGCGCTCGCGCCCACTGCGCCGCAGCTGCACCCCCATCGCCCCGACAACATCGTCCACCGGCTGCAGATCCGCCGCGGTGATGTCGCGCGTGGCTTCGCCGAAGCCGACGTCGTGCTCAGCGAAACATTCCGGACCAGTTGGCAGGAACATGCATTCCTTCAGCCCGAAGCCGGCGTCGCATGGGTCGATGACGACGACCGCGTCGTGATCGAGACGGCAGGCCAATGGCTGCACGAGGATCGCCGGCAGATCGCGGCGATGCTGCGCCTGCCCGAATCCCGCGTCGTCGTGCGCTATGCGGCCATCGGTGGCGCCTTCGGCGGCCGCGAGGATCTCGGCGTCCAGCATCTGCTCGCGCTGGCCGCGTGGGTCTGCCGGCGTCGGGTGGCGTTGGTGTGGCGCCGCGACGAGTCGATGATGACGCGGCACAAGCGCCATCCGTTCACCATCGAGACGCGCTGGGGCGCACGGCGCGACGGTACGATCACCGCCGTCGAGGCGCGCCTGCTGGCCGATGGCGGCGCATACGCCTCGACCAGCCAGGAGGTCGTCAA
>CAIQIY010000195.1 GCA_903871975.1 uncultured Chloroflexota bacterium
GCAGCCGACGTCGATCGTTCTGGATCTCGGAGGAAGCGGCACGCTGCCGCTGGCGCTCGGCATCACTGGCTCGGGCGAGGTCGCCGCCGTGCGCGATGCCGACCTGAGCTTCCAGGTGACTGGGAGCATCGCCGAGGTGCTGGTGCGCGAGGGGAGCGCCGTCAAGCAGGGTGATCTGCTGGCGATCCTCGATGTCCGGCCGTTCGATCAGCAGCTGGCCCAGGCCGAGGCGGCACTCGCCAGCGCCCGCGCCCAGCAGGCGGCGCTCACCGAAGAACCGCGTGATGCTGACCTGACCGCGGCTCGGGCACAGGTCCGTCAGGCCGAGGCGGCGTTGACCCAATTGCGTGCTGGTGCCAAGGAATTGGATCTCGTGGCGGTGCGCACAGCACTTGAGCTGTCCGAGACGAACCTGCAGTCGACGCGTGATCAGCTGTCGTTCGCCAAGACCCAGGCCGAGCTTCAGGTGCTGCAGGCGACCGAGGCGCTCACTCAGGCACAGGCACGCTTCTCGCAGGCGAAATACAATTGGGAGTACGTTCAGGAGACCGGGAACGATCCGATTGTGCCGAGTGTATCGACGCCGACGGGTACGACGCGCCCCAATCGCCTCAGCGATGGGCAGCGCGAGTCGTATGGCTCGACGTTTGTTCAGGCCGAGGCGGCGCTGCGCACGGCCGAACGCGCTGTCGAATTGGCGATGCGCGCTGCCGAACAGGCACGCCGCGCCGAAGTCAATGGCGTGAAGATCGCTGAAGCGCAGGTGGCTCAGGCGCAGACGAACCTGGAGAAGCTGCAGCTGCCGGCGGATCGCGATCGCATCGCGGCAGCCGAGGCGGCGTTGGCCCAGGCACGTGCGGCTGAGTCACGGTTGATCCCCGATCCCCGCGAATCGCAGCTGGCCGCCGCGGCGGCAAGTGTCGCCCAGGCGGAGTCGGCGCTGACGTTGGCGCAGATCAATCGCGAACGCGCGGAGCTGCGTGCACCGTTCGATGGTGTGATTGCGGTGGTCAACATCGATCCGGGCGATTCGTCGGTGCTGCAGGGGCGCCCGGCGATCCAGATTGTCGATGACCAGGAGTTGCGCGTCGAAGCACAGATCAGTGATGTCGACATCACACGGGTTACCCTCGGCCAGACGGTCAATGTCACGGTCGATGGCTTCGCCGAAGCAGTGTTCCCCGGTACGGTCAGCTTCATCGCGCCGACGGCGACGACCAACGGCTCGGTGCGCACGTATCAGGTGTATGTCACGCTGGAACGCCAGGATGGCTTGCGCGCCGGCATGAACGCGCGTGTCGCGATCAGCGACGCGCAGTGATGCTCCCGCAGCGTACTGCTGGCAAATGTGCCGGCAGTGCGCTGTTTCTCTGCCTCAGGCGGGTGCACGATGTGCGCGCAGGGCGCATGCCGTGTGCCGACCTATGCTACAATATGTGCGGCGGGCTGGTAGCTCAGCGGTAGAGCAGCGGTCTTTTAAACCGACGGTCGTGGGTTCGATCCCCACCCGGCCCACCACGCAACCTGATCCCCCTCCTGATACCCGTGTAGTGTCCGGGAACCACCCACCTCGCGCGCTGTCATCACCGCGACTGCCGCTGCGCCGGTCAACGCGAATGTGCCCATTGCGCATGACCACCAGCACGACCGGGCTGCGCTCGTGTGCCGCACTACTGTCACCGCGATCGTCGCTGCACATCGGTTGTCGCAATCCCCCGGCGTTCCGTCCATCCATACGATGGCATGCCAGACTCCGTCTGGCGCCGCGAATTCGATCTGACGTCAACCGTAGCCAGCCAATGGGGACGCAGCGCAGGCTGCTCGCGACGAACCCCAGCGGCAGTATTCGTTAGGGGTACTGCTGATGTGGTGGTGACAGCGTATCTGTGCAGTGGTACCGGGCAGAAGTGTTGGGTGAAATGACATCAAGGTGATGGTCAGTCATGGGCAATCCCTCTGTCGCCATTGATCCGCGGAGGCCGGTCACGAGAGCCCCCCTATGCCGAGTCGACACGTGGGCCTGCTCGGTCCGGAACGTGCCCAGGAGAGCACTGATCCCATCCGAGATCAGTCAAGCGCATGATCGGCAGTTCTCTGAGGGTATATGCCCTCAATCGTATCCCCGGCGTATGCCTCTCTGCCATCATCCCACTGCACCCGAACGGGTCTGGATTCGCCTGTAGTTGTGGCCGACACCATGGTCGAACTAGTCAGAAGGACTGCGATGGGTGTTCAATGCCTTGTCAGCATCATGGGGACGGGATGGGTGCGTATGGTGCCGTCGCACGACGGCGAGGACGTCATGGATAGAAGAGGGGCGACGTCATCATATGCATGATGCATGCACAAGTGCCGTACAATGTGATATAGTGTGGCGTGATGATGTACACCAGTGTATTCAGTGCGAAGAAATAACGAGGTCGCAATGCAACGATGTCGTCACTGCGGTGCGAGTGTTGCCGATGGTCGATCCACCTGCAAGAGGTGTGGCCAGCCAGTAAGCAATAGTACAATATACGATGGTGCAATATATGATCAAGACTCATTTCAGACATCTGATGAGCCAGATGTGTCACTCGCTCGAGTGAGTGAAACCCCTCTGAGCATGGAAGCACGACGAGCCATCCTGACTCGCGAGATTCATTTCAGCACCGCAAACGGCTGGCAAGTGATTACGCAAACCGACACAACAGTGACCATGACGCGTAAAGGACAGCCTGATGGATGTATAACCCTCATCCTGCTGTTCATCGCCATACTGCCAGGTCTACTCTACTATCTGCTGGCACGTCCGACTGAAACAATGGTTGTGACAATTGGCGAATACGGCGAAGTGTTTCGCACACAGGGCAAATCTTGATCTTGTGAGTGAAAAAATATGGCAATGGGCGATCGTTCGCGAAAAGCCAGCGCGATCGAGTGCAAACTTGGCAACAGTAGATCATTTAGGTTCATCACGCATGTGACCGCGAGCTTGGGCCACTATTGGTGTTTCTATCTGCTTTGTGGTAAATATATGGCGCGATATGTGGCATCGTGCATCACGTGTTACAGATGATCAGTCAATAGTGACCAGATCAGTAATACAGGCGAATCTAGGTAGTTGTGGAGCGTTCTTGAGCGCGCCATCGTGCAGACCCTAAGATGCTGCAATGCTATCGATGGGATGTTCGCGATACACCAGAGTGATACACCGGAATCCGGACACTACCGCAGGCACATCACACATCGTGAGCGACCCACCACAAACTTCCCACCGACGACTCACGCCGGGCCTTGGCTCGCGCCTGCATCTGCAGGGATGACCGCGAACACCCCGCAGTCATGTGGCCAATTCATTCGTGGTGCGATGTAGCCTGCCTGCACAACCATGCTGCGCGCGATTGCAGCCCTGCTGAGCGGTAGGCGGAGCAGAGCGCGCCGTTCGGGGCCCACGGCGAGGCGTAGCGGGTGGGCGTGTGCGGATCTGAGGATCCATACCGATTGCGGGTTCGCACTGACACCAGACACGCTGGGCAATACAACAAACCGCCGTGTGTTTCACACGGCGGTGAGCGTAGCGGGCATACGCGATCCGCGCCGAGTGGACATCCGCGCAGACATCAGGCATGCTGGGCAGCACCACTGTCGCGGGACACCCGACGGCAGGCTTGGGGCGCACACCACGGCGACGAGCAGCTGAATGTCTGCCGCCCGTCGCCATAGCCCTGAGGCACACCAATCACTTGACTTCGGCAGTTGCTCCAGCTTCGACCAGCTTGGCGCGTGCTGCCTCGGCCTCTTCCTTGCTGACGCCCTCCTTGATCGGCTTCGGCGCGCCCTCGACCAGATCCTTGGCTTCCTTCAGGCCCAGGCTGGTGAGCTCACGCACCGCCTTGATCACCTGAATCTTGTTCGCGCCCGCTGCAGTGAGAGTGACCGTAAACTCGGTCTGCTCCTCAACTGGCGCTGCCACAACGGCCTCAGCGACTGGCGCCGCCACCGCTGCACCTGCCATCATCATCGGAGCTGCCGCCGTGACGCCCCACTTCTCTTCCATTGCCTTCTTGAGCTCAACCAGCTCGAGGACATTCAAGCCCTCGATGCTCTCGATGATTGCTGCAATCTTTGCGCTCGACATGGGTAGCTACTCCTTGCGATATTCTGTGTATGCTGCATTCGACGATTCAATGCTCGATAGCCTGTATTGATCACCCTGCAGGTTCATTCTGCAGGCTGTAGCTGATCGATACGTGCCTGCACGGTGTACACCACATTCGCTATTGCGGCGCTGATCACACCGACCACACCGCTGACCGGTGCCGAGATGCCCCCAACGACTTCGGCCAGCACCTGCTGCCGCGACGGCATCTTCATCACCTGATCAATGACATCGCCATCAAGCCGGCTGGTGCCAAGCATCGCACCACGGACGACCAGCTTTTTGGGCCCGCGGTTGAAATCGCCCACAGCCTTGGCCGTCTTCGACAGATTGTCGAATGCGAATGCCAAAGCAGTTGGACCAGCGAGCAGCGACTCAATCGCTTCATGCCCGGTCTCGCGGGCTGCGATCAGCGTCAGCGTGTTCTTTGCCACCACGAGCTCGGCACCGGTCTCACGCAACCGCTTGCGCAGTTCCGAGATCTCGGCGACGGTCAGCCCACGATAATCTGCGACCAGCGTCATCTGGGTCCTGCGCAGGCGATCAGTGAGCTCACTAACTTGCTCAATCTTTCGCGTCGTCGCCATCGTATTCACCTCCCTTCATCGTCGTTTCAGTAATGCATGCGCTCGTAAAATGCTGACGGGCTGCCCCGTGAACCACGAGGCAGCCCGGACCACGGCACAACAGCCTGTGGCATCACGGTACTTCCTCGGCGGGCGGCCTGACGGCCCTTCGCTTGCGACCCGCTGTCTTCGGCACACAACACCAGATTGTCTCGCTTCGACGCTAGGCTGCTCCACCCATCGTCTGTGCCGCTGCCGGATCGACGGGCACTGCCGGAGCCATCGTGCTGGTGAACGTTACGCTGCGGACATATGCCCCCTTGGCGGCTGCGGGGCGCACTGCCTTGACGGCATCCATCAATGCAGTGATGTTCTCATAGATCTGCTGTTCGGTGAAGCTGACCTTGGCAACCCCCACATGCAGCAGGCCAGTCCGGTCATTCCGGAACTCGACACGACCGCCACGCACCTCGACGATCGTGCGCGCCAGCGCATCGGGCGTGACGATCGTTCCGCTACGCGGGTTGGGCATAAAGCCACGTGGGCCAAGCTTGCGACCGATGCGCCCGACCTTCCCCATCATGTCGGGCGTCGCGATGGCAATATCAAACTCGAAGAAATTCTCGCGGTCGATCTGCGCGATCAGGTCGTCAGCACCGACGAAATCGGCACCGACATCGCGTGCAGCTTGCGCCGCATCACCTTGGGCAAAAA